>JASJEK010000011.1 GCA_030064915.1 Xenococcaceae cyanobacterium MO_234.B1 | reverse complement strand
TTTGAGGATTAATTCTTTGGGTTAGAGCAGCCAGAAAGATCTCAGAAAAGGATTCCCCTGGAATATCTATTAAAGCTGTTTTGTCTCCCTCAATTAAGTAGGAGTTAGCGGTAGTTCCTTTTTTGAGGGCATATTCAATCTCAAACTTTAATCTATCCCACGTCCGCGATCGCAATACACGGGTATCATCGGCAATGGGAAATACCTGTACGTCTTTGGTTCTGGTTGAGGACATAATGAACACTACCTATAAGCAAGTAGGGAGTAGCAAGTAGCAAGTAGCAAGTAAGTATCTACTGCCAAGGGAGCTAATAGCTAATAGCTTTAATGAAAAGTTTACTTTTGCAAGATATCTATTAGTTTAGTTTAGGATACTTTGACACTCCCCACGAATAACGTTCTGAACGAACGTTCAAGACGGACATCCCCCGAAGTTGAGGAACCCTCAAAATGGGTGTCCTCAACTTCGGGGGATTCTTAAGAGATAAAAATCCTTAATTCGATGACCAAAAATTCTGTTTACAGAATTGCTAAGTACCCGGGCAAAATTAAGGGGGTAGCGATCGCCATTTTAAACATACAATTTATAATTTGTTAATTTAATTTCATAGAATAGTGAAAAATACCTTAAGATTGACTAGTAAGAAAGTTTAATTTTCTTAAAAACTTATTTACCAAACCCAACAGAATAGATTAGGAGGATATCTATGGCTCTCGTACCCATGAGGCTGCTTTTAGATCACGCAGCAGAGAACAGTTATGGCATTCCTGCATTTAACGTAAATAACCTAGAGCAGATTTTAGCAATTATGGCTGCTGCTGATGAGACAGATAGCCCCGTAATTCTACAAGCTTCTCGCGGTGCGCGTAAATACGCAGGAGAGAACTTCCTCCGCCACTTAATTTTGGCAGCAGTAGAAAGCTATCCTCACATTCCCATCGCAATGCACCAAGACCACGGTAATAGCCCTGCTACTTGCTATTCTGCTTTACGCAATGGCTTTACCAGCGTTATGATGGACGGCTCTTTAGAAGAAGATGCTAAAACTCCTGCTAGCTTTGAATACAATGTCAGTGTTACGGCGGAAGTAGTTAAAGTAGCCCATTCTATCGGTGCTAGTGTTGAAGGTGAACTAGGTTGTTTAGGTTCTCTAGAGACTGGTCAAGGTGAAGCTGAAGACGGTCACGGTTTTGAAGGTACTCTCAGCAAAGATCAACTGTTAACCGATCCTGATGAAGCAGTAGAATTCGTAGAGCGTACTCAAGTAGATGCTTTGGCTGTTGCGATCGGTACTAGCCACGGTGCTTACAAGTTTACCCGTAAACCTACTGGTGAAATTCTCGCTATTAGTCGTATTGAAGAAATCCATAGCCGTCTTCCTAACACTCACTTGGTAATGCACGGTTCTTCTTCTGTACCCCAAGAGTGGTTAGATATGATTAACAAGTACGGCGGTAAAATTCCTGAAACTTACGGTGTACCTGTAGAAGAAATCCAAAAAGGTATTAAGAGTGGTGTTCGTAAAGTTAACATCGACACTGACAATCGTTTGGCTATTACTGCTGCAATTCGTGAAGCTGCTGTTAAAGACCCCTCTAACTTCGATCCTCGTCACTTCATGAAGCCTTCTATGAAGTACATGAAGCAAGTTTGTTCTGATCGCTATCAGCAATTCTGGAGTGCTGGTAATGCAAGCAAAATCAAACAAATGACTTTAGATGACTACGCTGCTAAATATGCTAGTGGTGAACTAGCTGCTAGTATTAAAAAGACTGCTGCTGTAGGCTAGTAAGCTCTGAAGATTTTAGGGTTAATTAATTATTGCGATATTTATGGGTAGTTATCAAAACTACCCGATTTTTTGAGAGCGTCCAACGAACAAGATTTGTTATGTCTGGGAAAAACAAAATTTGTTTCCTAGGAGCAATTTACTGGCGATCGCCAATAGGAGCTGCTGCCAATAACTGTCCCAATCTCCATTAGCCCACAACACTCTAAGAGAGTGTTTGTAAACTAATGTAAAGCCCACTAAATTGCCTACCTAGTAAGGATTCCGAGATGTTGCAAGTAAATATACTCAGGTAATCTACCTTGCTACTGAAATCCCTTCTGTGCAACCGTTTTGGGAGTTGTAACAATCATTTACAAACACTCTCTTAGAGCCAGCATCGCGATCGCAGATTGATTAAAAGAGGAAATCCCGAGGGTGAGTCTAGCTTGGGTGTTGTTGTAATGAAGAGAAATACCCCATAGTTCAGTTTGGCGACAAGTGCGCTCAGTATCGCTAAAACTACAATCATAGTGCAGCTCTCATAACAGCGAAATCTCCACATCATCTCAGTCGGGAATTTATCTCAAGCTAAAATAGAGATAAAAGCAAGCACATAACCTATCTCAAAATTTAGGGAGGTGACGGTTATGAAACCGATGATTTGGCATCCTGAGCCGAAAGATCAAAAAATTAATCAATACCTTGACCGCACCAATCGCGAACCGTGGGTTGCCATCTTAGCGGTGGTCTTGGTACTCGTGTGTTCTTTTACCATCCTGGTTTTGTTGGGTACTTTTTAACCCCCATTTCTCACAAAAAGTGCGATCGCCATACCTGTCTCTATCAAGATATTTTGGCGATTGCCTACCGACCCATCCAATTACTTCCTGCCCCTGGATAATGTTTACTTGATCCGTTAGTGGATCTCTATAAGTCTGCTAATACCATTTCTCAAAAGTAACAAGAGACTTAGTTTTAATTCAAAAACAAAAAGGGTTGACCATCCAGAGTCAGTCAACCCCCATGCTTGGGAACGCGCTTCAAACTAAATTAAATTAATTATTAATTATTGAAGAACCAATTTCACATTGGCATTTTGTAAACCACGCTGCTTAACTTCAGCTAAAGTTTTATTTACAGCATATTTTTGGTTGATGGAGTTGATGAGTTCAGTTTGATTGTGTTTTTTAGCAACACCCCAAAGGTCAGCAATCAAATCAAAACTGCCATCACTATTTCTAGACCAGCCGAGATCGTATTCACCATCAAGAACAGCTACGATGTCAGCACGAACTCTTTGACCGTTATAGCCACGAACATCAGCCTCAGTTTTGACGTTGATGCCAAGGTCACGGAGAGAGTTAGTTAAGATTTCAGACTCAGTGATTTTAGTGCGTAGAGTGCTAAAGTGAGACATTAGATTTCCTCCATTAGAAGAGAATAAAACAACAACTTTGAATTTTGACCTGTCTTAATTGGGAATTTAGGACAGTTTTTTGAAACAAACTGCTAGCCAGATGTTAGCTAGCCTTTACTTCCGCAATTTGCAGAAGAAAGCCTTTTAAAACTCCAATCGCTGATATTCAGCAACGGAGGCTGATGCAGGACGCGCCCTTTGCCTTGCCCAATCTCGGAGAGCCGTTACTTGCTCTGTCATGGTACGAGACAAGGGGAGAGTTGATTTAATGGCAGCAATAATGTCTAGCTGCGTGAACTCTCTATCTTGAGCAAAAGCATCATACATAGCTGCAATAATTGCTTGCTCAATTTCTGCACCAGAAAAACCGTCAGATACCTTGGCTAATTGTTCCAAATCGAAGCGAGTAATATCGGAACGTCTTTTACCAAGATGAATTCTAAAAATATCTTGTCTTTCTTCAGGAGTTGGTAAGTCAACGAAGAAAATTTCGTCAAATCTTCCTTTTCTTAAGAACTCCCCTGGTAGCCTTTCTACTCGGTTAGCAGTAGCCATAACGAATACAGGAGAGGTTTTTTCTTGCATCCAGGTCAAAAATGAACCAAAGATACGACTGGAAGTTCCGCCATCGGAGTCTCCTGAACCTGCACCACCAGCGAAAGACTTGTCAAGTTCGTCGATGAATAAAATTACGGGGGAAATAGACTCTGCCGTTTTAAGGGCATTGCGGAGGTTAGCCTCAGAACGACCTACCATAGAGCCATCATAGACTCTGCCCATGTCTAAACGTAGTAGAGGTAAACCCCAGAGACGAGAGGTAGTTTTGGCAATTAGGGATTTACCACAACCAGGAACTCCTAAGATTAGCATCCCTTTGGGTTGGGGTAGTCCGTATTCTCTGGCTCTTTCTGTAAAAGCATCGGAGCGTTGTCTGAGCCAGCGTTTTAATTCTTCTAAGCCACCTACTGAATTGAGGGTTTCGTCTTCTTCGATGTACTCTAAAATTCCGTTGCGTCGAATTAGCTGTTTTTTCTCTGACAAAACTATTTCCACTTCTTGTTCTGTCAAACGACCAGCTTTAACTTGAGCTTTGCGATAGACTTTTTCTGCTTCGTCTTTAGTTAGCCCTAAAGCTGCCTTTAATAGTTTTTCCCGAGCGTCGGTTTTGATATTACGACTTTTACTCCTTCGCAATTGGGCAGAAAGAACTCTATCTAATTCGCTGAGGTTAGGTAATGGATAATCCAGTACTGCTACTTCTTTTTCTAGTTCGATGGGGATTTGCTGAATTGGAGACATCAAGACGATAACTTTATCTGTCCCCTTAAAGCCTGCGATCGCATCTCTAAGCCATCGTGTTACTACCGCTCCATCAACAAAAGGATGTAGGTCTTTGAAGATGTATATACCAGGGTCCTTTTGACGTACTACCCATTCTAAGGCTGCCTCTGGCGATACAGTATTGTGTTGGTTCATTTGACGAGACTGACCGTATTCCACGATACCGCGAGTTACTGTCCAAACAAATACTTGTCGATGTTCTGCATAATCTCGGGCAATTTTGGCTATTGCTTGTTCTGCTCGTTCCTCTTCTGGTGTTATCAGATAGATTAGAGGATACTGAGCCTGGATGAGTATGTTTAGCTCTTCTTTCATAACATCGACCTTTGTTTGAGGTTTGCGGTTTGTATCGCCTATCCTTTCTTGGAAGTTCAGGCTTAACAGGGGACTAACTCTTCTTCTCCTTGGAGTTTGTCGGCAGCAGTTACCCTGTCTCTAACTGACAACGGTAACTCTTCGTTGATAATACCTGGTTGATTTTTCAGGGATATCATTTCACCGTCTTTCATAACCATAGCAGCGTCACATTCAGGACAGATGTGTACCTGGTGAACATTACCTTCTACAGAAGCTTCTATCTGCTCTACTTGTCCTGGGTATTGCAAATAAAAAGAAATGGCTCTTTCTACTAGGGCAGACATTGACTCTGTATCTATGGCTGCTCTGATTTTTAGTTTCCTATGGAGTTCTGGCGGTATGTATAAGGTTACTTTCTGCTTGTTTTGCATATCATTAACTTTAATAATTACCCGGGTATGTCAATTAATTTATCGGTTACTATCTATCCTGTCAAGATGTCAAGCCAGTATGACGGCATAATTGTTACATAAGTTTACAAAAACCAGAATGGGAATAGTTAGATCGTCTGGTACTGGGGGACTATCTAGGGCTTGCTGAAAAAGTTTTTTGGTTGGGATAGGTAATAGGTAATAGGTAATAGTTTTGCCTCCTAGTTACCAAATTTACCCTGGGATTTTCTACAAAAGTGCCAGGATTTTGAGCTTTTTTTGACCAAACAAGTGCAATGGTTTAAGCATCTTTTGGCTCCTGGATTCTGTCTCCTGTCTCCCCCAAATACCCATTCTTCCGTGACTTTTAGATCTACTGATACTGAGCCTTCCGTCGTATTCGATGCGATAAGAGGATGTCTGAAAAGTAGTTTTGGGTACTTAAAAACAGTCTTTAGTACCTAAATAATGAGGTTATAAGTCCCATTATTCGTCGAGCTTTTTTCTACCGATAATTTTTCGAGTTCCAAACTACCATTAAAAAGGCTGAGTAGTTCTGGTTCTCCCTTATAAAATCAAGCCAACTAAGCAACAAGTTAGACAATTTTGCCAGTATTTAGATATCTGTCAACGCTTTGAAGTCTGGTTAATTTTCTAGCTTCTTTAACTTGTTCAGCTCGAATTTCTTGAATATGCTTTTTAACTTCGTGGTACTTATATAAATAAATAACACTTACATTAGCTTCCTTGGCAATTGCCCCAAAAGAAATACGTTCATTATTATCTAAAAGTTTAGATATGGCTTGATAATTTTTTCTAAATTTTCGCAACCCTTTTATTCATCTCTGCACGAATTTACCACCCTTTTTCTTCAGCATTTTTGATAATCTTTTTAGTCCAGTTAAGTTTAACTGATTACTTATCGTACTTTGAAACAGCCCTCTAGAACGGGAGGAGATGAAAGGGAGAGCAACGTTTATAAATTCGACACGAAATCCTGACGAAAACTTTATACAAAAGGAATCTTGAACACTTTATCATAGTGGAAACGCACCTAGATAAAAGAATAGTAACTAGGGGGTTCTGTTGAAAACTCCTCCATGTGCAGTCCGTTCAACAGGTAAAAGTCACTGCGGTGGAGCTAGTTTCTTGTACTGGCAAAGTACAAAGAATGGTAGATAGAAATATCTACAACTGAGCTTTTTGCTTGGAAGTAGTAGATGTTCTGACACGAGCCAACTCACGCGTTACTTTGCTGAGATTTCCTCAGCAGGGTCGCTCGCCAAAGTAGTCTAAGGTAAGCTAACAACTCAAGCATTCGGATGAAGAGATAATCTTTGATTCTAAGCCTAAAATGTTAGTGTTGCTTAGAAGCTTGTCGGGTTTTAGTCGACGAGAGTGTCAAATTTCATTATTCCTACCTACTAAGACCGTATTTTCCCTGATGTTGTCTTTGGATAAAATAGTTATCCTATTAAGGGTTAACTATTTTTATATTTAAATAATGGTTATCAATGTATCCCAAAATAATATACTAAAGTCCATTAAGTTTAAAAAAAAAAACTGGCATCAATTATTCAGATAATTAATCTAGAGAGATTCAAGTTTTCTGGATATCTACAGGTTAAATTTGATGACAGTCAAGAATCGGAAGCTTTAGGTCTGTGGTATTTATTTTTTGCTAGAGGAAGAATCGTTTTTTCTGATTTTCAACCAATTAGCTTTTCCACTGTCTTGGATGCTTTGAAAAATTATATTCCAAGTCTAAGAAGTAATGAATTGAATACTCAAGCAGAAATTCAAAATATAATTCATCGAGCTAATACTGAAACTGATACATCTATGGTGCGACTATTTAGTGAGTTGACTCTCAATAAACAGTTGCTAGATTATCGAGAATTTGCCCAAGCCATTAAATCTCACATTCTTGCAGAGTCAGAAAAATATCTCTTCGATTATTCTGGAGAAGCAAAACTAGTTTTTGATAAAACAATAGATAAGTTACGTCCCATTATTGGTTTTGAAGTAGAGCCACTAATCTTAACACTTAGGCAACGAAAAAAGCTGTGGGAAAGACTAGAATCTGTTATTCCTTCGATGGATTATCAAGTTAGATGTAATACTCAATCTCATCAATGGAAACAACTTCCTGAAGAAGAAAAAAGAAAAATAACAAGACTAGTTGATTACGGCAAAACCCTAGAAGAAATTAGATATAATTTGGGAGAAGATAGCTTTAAAGTTGCTCGAACCTTTAGCAAATTAATTCAACAAGAATTAGTGGTTATTGGTGCAGAAAGTAATGATTTTGCCTCGATAGATCAACCGCCTGTTGTTGAAGAAACACCAGAATCTTTAGCACCTGAAATTGTAATTGTCGATGATTCTCCTGTCCTACTAAAACAATTTACATCAGTAGCTACTGGTTTAGGTTATCGGGTTCGTTGCTGTGATGATGCACTAGCAGCAGTAGATTTCGTGCTAGAGTCTGAGCCAGTAGTGATTTTCTTAGATGTTAATATGCCGAATTTATCAGGGTTTCAATTGATGAAACAAATTCGTCTGCAACCTAAACTATCTTCAATACCTTTAGTGATTCTTACCGCAGAAAAAACAATTATGAATCAACAGCGTGCCAAGTGGTCAAAAAGCAAATTTTTGAGCAAGCCTCTAAACTCAGAAGATAGTCAGCGGTTTGTGTCAGAATTGAAAACATTATTGCAAACTTTGGCTCCGATTACCCAATAAAATTCATTATGTTTATCCAACATTATTTAGTACATTTAAAGGAAAAAAAACATGAAATTTTTAGTTGTTGATGATAGTTCTGTCGATAGACATTTTATAGTCTCCATGTTAGAAAAAATGGGTTATCAGGCTGATGCTTGTAAAGATACCACCAATGTTTTAGAGAAAGTAGCAACAGAAAACTATGCTGCGGTAATTCTTGATATTGTGATGCCAGAACAAGATGGATTTAAGTTTTTACGACAATTACGAACCAATCCTGCTACTGCTAATCAATACGTAATTTTTTGTTCTACTAAAAAGACACCAGTAGAAATTAACTATGGAATTAAGCGTGCCGGGGCTAATGACTATATCACTAAGCCAGTAACACCAGAAAGTCTGGAAAGAGCCTTACAAAAAGTTTAAGGAAATGAACACTAATACTCAGTCTCCTAGTTTAACTTTACAAGACCGCTACCTAATTGCCTCGGTAAAGCCTAAAAAATTAGCAGTTCCTGCTCATTTAGTTCAGGATATTTTAATTTTTGAGCGATCGCAAATCTTAGCTTTACCTTTTTACGATTCAGCTTTTCTAGGAGTTATTCATTATCAGAATCAAATTGTTCCCTTAGTCTCAGCCCAGAAAATCCTAGCAATAACAGAAAATAATTTATTACAACCAACACTTACCGCAGTACGACTCAATGAATTAGCGGAACATCTTACTGGAGTGGCATTAGTTATAGACCGTATGGAGGGAAGTTTAACAGTCGAGGAACTTGACCAAGAACACAAATTTCAGCTTACAGATATTCCCCATCAAATATGGCAACCACAGCGTTAGTAGCTAAAAAATTATAGTGGAAAAATTATGATTTCACCTTTAAATAAACCAAATTTCACTAAAAATAATCTTAATGCCAGCTTAATTCCAATTTTCTCGGTTGTGGCGACAGTAAGTACGGCGATGGTCGGTATTTCTGCATGGAGTACTTGGAATGTTTATCAAAATTTCCAAACCGCTATTACCAAGAACTTTAAATTACAAGATTTAAGTGGTCAAATCGTCCATTTAGACGAAGTTTTAACTATGTCGGCTCGCATGGCAGCCAGTACAGGAAACTTAGAATGGGAAAAGCGTTATTTAAATTTTGTTCCTCCTTTAGATAATGCGATTAACGAAGTATTGTCTCTTGCCCCCGAACAGCAGGAAAACGCTAGTCAGACTGACGACGCTAATGCCAAGCTCATTGAAATGGAGGAGCGTGCCTTTGAATTAGTCCGTCAAGGAAAATCAAAGGAGGCACTGAACTTACTTTTAGGTAAAGAATATAGCACCCAAAAGGAAATATACAGTAAGGGTATTGAAAGTACTCTAGCAAATATTAAAAAATCTGTAGAAAATCAGATACAGATCTATGGTAGACAGTTATCTCGTTCTGCCATTTTGGCAGGAATGAGTTTCCCAATTTTGACAGTGAGTTGGGTGATGGTTTTGTTATTGGTACGCTCCTACACTCGCAACTTGAATTTGGCTCAGGAATCTCTGGCACAACTGAATCTAGATTTAGAAAAACGAATTGAACAAAGAACTAAACAGTTGGCAGAAAAAGAGCAAGAAACTCGTCGAGAAAGTGAAATTCTTCAAGAAGATGTGAGTCAACTTTTAGACACTGTCTGTGCTATTGAAGAAGGTGATTTTACTGTAGAAGCACCAGTTAGCGATCGCGTAACAGGATTGGTTTCTGATACTCTTAATCGTCTCATTGAGGAACTTTCCGGAGTTCTGGCTCAAGTTTTCCAAGCTACAGACCGAGTGAGCCAAGAAACAAAACAACTGGATACTGTGACCAAACAAGTAGCAGGTTATGCTCAACTAGAAGCACAGTCGGTACATCAGGTCTTAGAGTTAACCGATAAAGTAGCAAAATCTGCCCTTGATTCTGCGGCGCAAATTCAAACATCAACCAATTCTCTACAAACTTTACAAACAGCAGTGGAGCAAGGACGAGACTCTAGCTTGGTGCTAACAAACGGGATTGGTGTGTTGCAACAGGGAACAGACCAGATTGTGCAACAAATGAAAACTCTAGGGGAGTTTGTTGGACTAACAGATCAATTCCTGCAAGAGCAAAGTCAAATTTCTGGGATGACTCAAGTATTAGCAATGAATGCCTCTTTAGTAGCTGCGAGAGCTTCTGAACAAAGAGACCCCACTCAATTTGTGGTAGTTGCACGAGAATTTGAATCTATTGCTAATCAAGTAAGTAGTCTGGCTCAACGTACTAGTGATGGTTTGGTAAGTTTAGAACAACGTAGTAGTCAAATTCACAATGTTGTTACTTCCATTGATGCCAATGTACAGAATTTAGGGGGGTTAGTTCGAGAATTTACTCAGGGTGTGGAACAAACCAGTCAAATTTTGGAGAATGTGCAAAAAACGACTCAAGAAGCAGTACAAGCAGGACAAGTAGTAGCTCTTTCGAGTCAAGAAATTATCAAATCTACTCAATCTACCACTCAAGTTATGCAAGAAATTGCTAACTTAGCGGAAAAAACCGAGGAATTGACTCAAGCAACTTTACAACAATCTCAACAAATGGAAACCTTATCTAATGACTTATTAAGCACTATTAGGTTTTTCCGCTTACCTTCTAGCCACCAACAAACAATAGATGAGATAGAGAGTGCATCGATAATTTTTCAGGAAAATAATTCCGCTTCCGCCGACTTAAAGCCCGTAATAGTGGACCAACGGTCGCCAGCAGAACGGGAACTTGAGGACACGGGGTTTGAGGAGACCTAAAAGCCTGAAGATGTCGGTGTTTCGGCGAGTTACTCTGACTATTCCCAATAATACCAATTCCAAAAATGATGGCTACAAATCAATCTCCGCCTATTCTTCTCAACCACCAGTAGGGGCAATTCATGAGCATCTACTGAAATCGAAACAGTATAAATTAATATTTTTCTCCTCTTTCGTCCCTCATTTTTCATCTCTTAAATAATGTCTCACCCTTCAGACCATCTCGATCTAGCGGAACTCCAACTCGAACGAGAATTACGACAAATGTTTGAGTTGGATTCTCAGAAAGATTTAGAAACCTATCTAACTTGTGTTGAAAATCTTGCAGACGAATCTTGGAAAGCAGATATTCAAAAAATGTATCGTGCTGTTCATACAATTAAAGGTGGTTCAGTAACTGTTAAAGCAGATGCCATCCTGCAAGTAGCAACGGTTTTAGAGGATTTACTGTCGGAATTGCGTTACCTTGAGGCAACTCCTTCACTAGATGACGGTCAACTCAAACAAATACTTCGGGAGGGGGGAGAAATTCTTGCCAGTGTTCTGGACAATCAAGAAGTAGGGGTTCAGTCTAAAGTAGAGCGAATACAAGTTCTACAAGAGCAAATTCAAAAAACTTATTTACAGGATTGGAACGAACAAACCCAACTTCAAATCGAGTTTGCTGAACAAGGCTTTGATCTAGTAGTATTAGATTTAGAAATAGCACTCAATCAATTACCTGAAACAGGAATAGTCCCTGAAAAAACGATTCAACTAGCGACACAGCTAATCGGGGAACTTGAAGAAATTGGTCAAGAATTAGAATTAGAATCAGGTTGGAAAACACTATTAACAGATGCTTCTCAACTCTTGACAGAGCCAGATGTTAACTTATGGAAAGCTCAGTGGCAATATTATCTTCAATGTTTAAAAGCCTCTGTTAAGCAAGGTGGCAAACTTGTTACTCTTGATACTAGTTCTGAAGATAGGACAACTTCTTTGGGTCTAGAAGAAATTGATAGTCTCTCAGACAACATCGATCTATCTGACGATAGTAATGTTGAGGAGATATCTTCTTCCGCCACTTCTTTAGGTCTAGACGAAATTGATAGTTTCTTAGACAACCTCGATCTATCTGATGATAGTGATGTTGGGGAGATATCTTCTTCTGGCACTTCTTTAGGTCTAGACGAAATTGATAGTTTCTTAGACAACCTCGATCTATCTGATGATAGTGATGTTGGAGAGGAGACAGAATTACTACTTGAGGAGGTCTCTTCTTCCCCTCCTTCTTTGGATTTAGAGGAAATTGATAATCTCTCAGACAACCTCGATCTATCTGATGACAGTGATGTTGGAGAGGAGACAGAATTACTCCTTGAGGAGGTCTCTTCTTTCGCTCCTTCTTTGGATTTAGAGGAACTTGATAATCTCTCAGACAACCTCGATCTATCTGATGACAGTGATGCTGAAGAGGAGACAGAATTACCACTTGAGGAGGTCTCTTCTGCTGCAATTTCTCTAGGTCTAGAAGAAATTGATAATCTCTCAGACAATATCGATCTACCTGATGATAGTGATGTTGGGGCGGAGACAGAATTACCACTTGAGGAGGTCTCCTCTTCCCCTCCTTCTTTGGATTTAGAGGAACTTGATAGTCTCTCAGACAAAATTGATTTATCTGATAACAGTGATGCTGAAGAGGAGACAGAATTACCACTTGAGGAGGTCTCTTCTTTAGCAACTTCTTTGGATTTAGAGGAACTTGATAGTCTCTCAGACAAAATTGATCTATCTGATGAAAGCAATGCTTTTGAGGAGTCAGATTCTAAATCTAAAAGTGTTGCCGTATCTCGCTCATTTTCCAGAGTTGAGACTAATTCTACAGAAGATATCCAGATTCCCATTCCTTTAGTGAGGTTAGATAAATCTGCCCAGTCTATTGTAGATACCTTGATGGCAGCCCGTACAATGGAGCGTTTTTATCAAGACCTGCATCAGGACTTACTCAAACTAGTTAGTCTAGCCAAAGACAATGTTCAATATATCACTCAACTGCGACAAATTCAGGATGAGTATGCTTTACTAGACAATTTAGATCGAAGAATTCCTCAAACTGACCAAAGTCCCACACCTGAGCGTTATCGCAAAGGTTATATGACTATCAATCGCATTCTAGAAAATAGTTTACGTCTTTCTGAGGTGGGAACAGAAGCGGAACAAACGGCTCAAAAAACGGCGGAACGACTGCAAAAACTCAATAACCACATTACTAAGCTCAAGGATATTGTTGAAGATAGTCGTCTTGTGCCTTTTAAAAATTTGGCGTTTCGAGTACGAGCTATTTTAAGAGACTTAATTAATCGCTATAACAAATCGGTTCAATTAGTTATTCAAGGAGAGCAAATTGAGCTAGACGTGGGAACAACAAGAAGATTAGAGCCAATATTATTGCATTTGGTTCGGAATGCTTTTGACCACGGCATTGAATTACCAGCAGAAAGAGTTACTCAAGGAAAGCCAGAACAAGGAACTATCCAGCTAAGTTTACAACGGCATGGCAGTTCTTATGTTTTATTGTTACAAGATGATGGAAAAGGTATTGACCCTCAACTGATTCAAGCTAAGGCGGAACAGTTAAAATTACCTTTGACTCGCACCGATACACCCCAGGAACTATTATCAGTGATTTGTCAGCCTGGATTTAGTTCCCAAACTGAGGTCAGCGATGTTTCTGGAAGAGGTGTGGGGATGGATGTTGTTGCCGAACAAATATCCTTACTCAATGGCTCTCTGAGTTTGGAAACTGCACCAGGAAAAGGGACAACTTTTAAAATTCATTTTCCTGTTCCTCATTTATTAATTTCTTGTCTATTACTCCATGCTGGCGATCGCAGTTTGGCTATTCCTACAGAACAAATTGTGACGACTGATCTTTGGGAAAGTTTAGACGCAGTTAAAACTAACAAACCTAAAGTTAGGTACACTTGGGAAATTACCCAAGATGGAGTCACCGCACCAGGTTTAGACTTACTGGGTTATTGGTATCCTCAATTTCAAGGTCGTTCTTTGGACAAAAGTGCTGTCGGTGTTTATGTTCGACTGCAATCTAATGACTCAGGTTTATGGTTGTTAGCTGACAAAATTTTAGGCAAATTAGAACTAAAAATTCAGCCTTTTCCTGCGCCTCTGATTCCTCCTAGTGGAGTAATGGGAGTAAGTCTTCAAGCAGATAGTTCCTTATTACCCGTTCTTGAACTCAGTTCCTTGATGGAGTATTTATCTCCCAAATACACTGAAGCTCCAACTGTAATCGAAGTAACTCAAGAAGCTACTGATTCTACAGATACTCCTTCAGTTCAAGAACAATCCCAGACAATTTTAATCGTAGATGATGCAGCTTTGATCCGACGCAGAATTGAAGCGAGTCTGTCGGCTTATGGATATACGACTCATACCTGTTCTGATGGTTTGGAAGCTTGGAATTGGTTACAAATTAATCCTCACCCAGCATTAATGATTACGGATATTGAAATGCCAAATTTAGATGGATTTAGTTTAATTGATCGCTGTCATCAAAATAATTGGGATTTCCCCATTGTAGTTATTTCTTCTCGCTTGGCAGAAGAATGGGGTCAAGAAGCTCGTCGTTTGGGAGCAACAGACTTTTTAACTAAAGGATTTTCTACTGGAGAACTCATTAATAAGGTTCAACAGTATTATCAACTTAAGTGACATTCTCCCACCAGCAAGCTGGGGGACTTCTCACGGAAGAAAGTTAAAAACACTTATCAGTTATCAGTTATCAGTGACCAAATATTTCGGTCAAGACCTCTAGATATCTAACTGTTCACTGCCAACCACTGCTGACTGCTAACTGATGTTAAATCAAAACCCTCTTTCCGCACTTCAAAATGTAGCACTAAAAAATTACGTATTAAACTTCAGCAAACTTTAATCTATAATATCAAACTTGAGTACCATAATTACATAATTATAGTGATGAATTAAATTATTATCTTAAAAATAATGAAGTCTTTGATAAGTGTCGCGGAATTACAAGATGTCTCCGAAACTTTATTATTAACTCTTTATGCTAGATACAAAGAGACTCAAAAAATAGATGGCATCATCAAAGATGATAAAGCAGTTGAGATTGTAGAAAAACTTGACTATGATTTTTCTAAGTTTGATTCATGGTTGATTCAGGCTGGTGTCGCTATTAGAACTGAACTATTTGATAATGCAATTAAGTCTTTTTTAGATAGTAATCCCGATGGTACAGTTGTAAATTTGGGAGCAGGTTTGTGTACTAAATTTTTTAGGTTAGATAATGGTTTCGTTAACTGGTATGAATTAGACTTGCCAAGAGTAAAATCTATTTGGAATAAATTGATTGGAGAAACAGAACGACATAAGTATTTGGCTTATTCTGTAACTGATTTTAACTGGATTGAGGAAATAAAACAGACCCATCCTAAGAAGGTTTTGTTTGTTGCAGAAGGGTTAATGATGTATTTATCAGAAGCAGATGTGAAAAAAATAATCTTAAGTATTAAAGATAATTTTCCTGATTCAGAAATGTTATGTGAAACGACAGGAAAATTAGTAGTTAAAGGGTTATCTCTTGATTCTGTTGTCTCAAAAATAAATCAAATGTTTCAATGGGGAATTAATAATTTAAAAGATATAGAAAACTGGGGTAATGGGATTAGTGTGATTAAGGAATGGTACTACTCTGACTATCATAAAGAGCGACAAGGATGGATGGTATTTTTAGGTTATATTCCAATTTTACGAAAGCAAGCCAAACTGGGTCATATTAAGTTCAGTTAGAGTTCTGAGTTATGAATAATGTAAATAATTAATACTTTGGTATTAATATTTTTATTGCCAACTTTAAAGTAAGGGCAATTTATGAATTGCGGATACTTTATTACAAAAGTTTTTTAAGTTATTTATCAAAAGTATGGTAAAAATAGTTAAAAAAATCAGTAGTCCAGAATTTTCCTTATAAACTTAACCCTTAAGTTTCGATACATACTTAGGGTGCTAGTTTAATGACCAATCAAAGACAAGGCTATACCACACAAGAAAGGGCTGAATTGGATGCAATTCAACAAGATCGAATGCGGGCTTATTGGCGTGCCAATGTGAGATTGATTCGTAACTTGTTAATTATATGGGGATTTGTTTCCCTTGGTTGCAGTATTTTATTTATTCCATTACTCAATCAAATTAAGTTGGGAAATCTTCCTCTAGGTTTCTGGATGGCGCAACAGGGTTCAATTTTTACCTTTGTGATTTTGATTTTTGTCTATGCAATTCAAATGGACAAACTCGATCGCAAATATCGTAGATAAACCCTCCTCGGCGTTGCTGAAGAGGTAATGGTAAAGGCTGTTAGCAGGGACGGTTCACTTTCGGTGAAGGGGGCGAAGCAAATGCCCGTATAGTTTTCGATTTTAGTTTTGTTATCTTCTCTGCCATCATTACCCACTTAGCAATACCCCCTCCTCAATGTATTCATTGTATTCATTTCAAGAAACATTAATTAATAACAATTATGTCAGTAGAAGCTTGGACTACAACCTTTGTCATTATTTCCTTTATTCTTTATCTCTACATTGGATGGAGATCGCGAGTCAAGGATAGTAAAGGTTTTTTTGTGGCTGATCGAGGTGTTCCTGCGATCGCCAATGGGGCAGCAACGGCTGCGGATTGGATGTCGGCTGCGTCTTTTATTTCCATGGCAGGATTAATCTCTTTCATGGGTTATGATGGCTCAATGTATCTGATGGGATGGACTGGTGGTTTTGTCCTCCTGGCTTTGTTACTTGCTCCTTATTTAAGGAAATTTGGCAAATATACCGTACCAGACTTTGTAGGCGACCGTTATTACTCTGTATGGGCGCGATTAGTGGCTGTAGTAGCTGCTATCTTTGTTTCTCTCACTTATGTAGCAGGGCAAATGCGTGGTGTGGGAATTGTCTTTAGTCGCTTCCTACAAGTAGATATTAGTACAGGGGTGATTATCGGGATGATAATTGTGGCATTTTTTGCTGTCTTGGGAGGAATGAAAGGTATTACTTGGACACAGGTAGCCCAATATACTGTCTTAATTATCGCTTATTTAATCCCTGCGATCGCGATCGCCTTAGTCTTAACAGGAAATCCCATTCCCCAGTTGGCTTTTAGTTTTAGCGATATTGTAGAAAAACTCAATGGGGTACAAGTGGATTTAGGGTTTGCCGAATACACTCAACCCTTTGTGAATAAATCCATGCTAGATGTACTATTTATTACCATTGCTTTAATGGTAGGTACAGCAGGATTACCCCATGTTATCGTTCGTTTCTACACTGTACCCTCTTCCCGTGCAGCCCGTTACTCTGCTGGTTGGGCATTACTCTTTATCGCTATTCTTTATACTACCGCACCTGCGATCGCATCTTTTGCCCGTTATAATCTAATCGACAGTTTGCACAATAAAAGCGTAGCAGAAGTTCAACAGTTAGACTGGGCGAATAAATGGTCTAACACTGGGTTACTAGGTATTGAAGATAAAAATAATAATGGCAGAATCGAATTAACTCCAGATAAAGAAAACAGTGAAATTACCATTGATCGCGATATCATAGTGCTTTCTACTCCTGAAGTAGCCAAACTCGCCCCTTGGGTAGTTGCTTTAGTCGCAGCAGGAGGATTAGCAGCAGCCCTTTCCACTGCATCAGGATTACTATTAGTTATCTCTAGTTCCATTGCCCACGATGTCTATTACCGGATTATTAACCCCGAAGCCTCCGAGTCACAACGGGTAATGGTAGGAAGAGTTATGGTAGGATTTGCGATCGCTATTGCTGGTTATTTTGGCGTTAATCCTCCTGGTTTTGTTGCCCAGGTAGTAGCTTTTGCTTTCGGTTTAGCTGCTGCGAGTTTCTTTCCCGTCATTCTTTTGGGTATCTTTGATAAGCGAACCAATAGGGAAGGCGCAATTGCAGGAATGGTTACAGGTTTAGCTTTTACTGCTTTCTATATCATCGGCGTGAAATTCTATGGAATGCAACCTTGGTTCTTTAATATCTCTCCTGAAGGAATAGGAACAGTAGGGATGATGATTAACTTGATCATTACCTTCGTCGTGTCTCGTCTCACTCCCCCACCACCATTAGAAGTACAAGAAATGATAGCCCATTTGCGTTCTCCTGAAGAAGATGGTGCGTTTCTTAGGGATCTTGGGGAGGAAGAATTAGACTAATTTATCGATCTTTTTCCTCTGTAAGGTGGGCAATGCCCACCCTACAATTTAATTTTGCTATTTCTGGAAACAAGAACAACCTCCTATACAAATAGGAATTATTCTCAATTGTATAGAAACCTGCTGTTAGTGCGATCGCTAAATTATATAGGTCACGCCAAGACGCAAAGACGCAAAGGGATTAAAATATGTGGTTAAAAGTGGCACGAATAAGCAGAAATATCTGTGTATAAGTGCTGGCTTGAGATTGATGCTTGCCCTATTCAATAAAGTAAGATAGTTAAAGTAAGATAGTTTAGTAATTACTACAGGCGATCGCTAGATAATTATGATCAGAGCTAAAAATTGAAGCTAAAAATTGAAGAAGCAATTCAGATACAGTAGCTATTACTGTCATTCAGACTCAAAATAGCCTTACTTAAGTATATAAAAATAATTCAATTTGAATCAGACAATTTAAACAATATAAATGTTGTTTTTCTTGCTCCAAATTCAAACAAAAAATTAATTTTATTTTTATTTATTTTTATTAAACAATAAATGCTTCAGATGACTTATTGTTTTAGACTAAGAATTAAAATATAAATATTCACAACTGTAGTTTTCAAGTAGTTGTCAATAATAAAACATACAGGAATCCTGAAACCTTTTCCCCACTATTTACCAAAACTAGAGACATGCCACGTCAAACTCTCGATCCCAAAGCTCGGAAGTTGCAAGCCCAGGAGTTACAAGCCCGCAAGTTTCAATCTCGGAAGCTGCGAGCGAAGAATTTGCAAAAGTTACACGAACAGAAGTCGAAAAAACCAGAAAAACCAGCACCGACAAAAAAACAAAAAGGTCCTGAGGGGGATCCGCGCTTCAGAATTATAGATACAGCAATGAAGCGAACTGATTATAGCCCAGATGCTTTGATTGAAGTCCTGCACACTGTCCAGGAAACCTTTGGCTACCTGGAAAATGAGGTGCTGGAATATATAACCCGGCAACTAAAGCTACCTCTGAGTCGGGTTTATGGTGTCGCCACTTTTTACCATCTATTCAGTCTCAAACCCCAAGGGGAGCATAACTGTGTCGTTTGTTTAGGAACAGCCTGTTATGTTAAAGGAGGGGACAAGATTCTCACAGAACTGGAGAAATTTCTGGAAATTAAAACTGGAGAAACCACCCCAGATGGCAAGATATCCCTCTTAACGGCACGGTGTATGGGAGCTTGCGGTATTGCGCCCGCTGTTAGTTTAGATGGGAAGGTCGCAGGGAAACAAACACCAGAATCGCTCCTGGAAGCTGTGAAGGAATTAATCGCCAGTGGTGAAGCTAAAAAAATCAAGGAAAAAGTGGAGGAATTAAGTCAAACTGAGCAGGTTTATGCCTGATGAACCCCAGAAGGTAGCAATCTGACCCAAACAGGAGAGATAAAGACATGGATTTGAAAGAATTGCTCACAATTGCAGCCAAGGAAGAAGAGGAAGCCAAAGAAATTTGCATCAATTGCTGTACGGCAGCGGGGTGCAATGCTGCTAACGCTGTAGAACTGAAGAAAAATCTCGATAAAGCAGTCAAAGCAGCAGGTTTAGACCATAAAATCGAAGTTCAGAGCGTTGGCTGTATGGGATTGTGCGGTCGGGGTCCACTGGTTGAAATCGATCCCGACAACATCCTGTATGAGCAAGTGAAGCCCGATCAGGCAGCAAGCATTGTTGATGCTGTCAATGGAGGTGAAACCACAGCCATTCAGTTTGACATGGAACATCCCTTCTTTGCCTACCAATTCCCCATTGTTACCGAAAACAGTGGTAGAATTGACCCAGAGCGCATTGAATCCTACATTGCAGTGGGAGGCTATCAGCAACTTTATAAAGTTCTCTACGAAATGACCCGCTTTGAACTGATCAATGAAATCACCGTGAGTGGTTTGCGAGGCAGGGGCGGTGCGGGTTATCCGACGGGGCTGAAGTGGGGTCTCTCCGCAAAAATGCCGGGAAACCAGAAATACGTCGTCTGCAATGCAGATGAAGGCGATCCCGGGGCATTTATGGATCGCAGCGTCCTCGAAAGTGACCCCCATCGGCTCATCGAAGCAATGGCGATCGCTGGCTATGCCGTAGGAGCCAATCACGGCTATATTTACGTCAGGGCAGAATATCCTCTAGCGATTAAGAGACTCAACAAAGCAATCCAACAGGCCAAGAAATACGGCTTACTCGGAAGCCAAATCTTTCAATCCAACTTCGACTTCAAAGTTGACATCCGTATCGGTGCAGGGGCCTTTGTCTGTGGCGAAGAAACCGCCCTGATTGCCTCCATTGAAGGCAAGCGCGGCGCCCCCCATCCAAGGCCTCCCTACCCTTCAGAAGTAGGCATCTGGGGCTGTCCTACCGTGATTAACAACGTGGAAACCTATGCTAATATTCCCGTCATTCTACGGGAAGGGGGAGAGTGGTTTGCCAACATCGGCACAGAAAAAAGTACGGGTACAAAGGTATTTGCCCTCACTGGCAAAGTTAAAAACTCAGGTCTGATTGAAGTGCCTATGGGGATGACAATTCGGGAGATTGTTGAAGAAATGGGAGGGGGTGCCACGGTGGGCAGCACCATTAAAGCCGTCCAAACCGGCGGTCCTTCTGGGGGTTGCATCCCTGCCTCGAAATTAGATACCCCAGTAGATTACGAATCCCTGCAAGAATTAGGCACGATCATGGGTTCAGGAGGCATGATTGTGGTCGACTCAGAAACCAACATGGTTGACTTTGCCAAATTCTTCATGGAATTCTGTCGGGATGAATCCTGTGGCAAATGTATTCCCTGCCGGGCTGGGACGGTGCAGATGTACGAAATCTTGCAAAAGATCGCCGAAAAAAGGGCAACCCAGGCCGATCTGCACATCTTAGAAACTCTTGCTCCTATGGTTAAAGAAACCAGTTTGTGTGGCTTAGGTCAAAGTGCGCCCAATCCCGTCCTCAGTACCTTGCGCTTCTTCCGAGAAGAGTATTTAGAGCTAATTGAGTCAAGCCACAATGGGAAAGTGCCAGTCTCAGCAGAGAGGATAGATAAATCCTGAAAATCCTGATCCAAAATTCAACTAACTAAAAGAGGAGAAGAATCGTGGCAGTTAAAAGTATCAAAATTAATGGCAGGATGGTCAGTGCCCGTGCTGGTGAATCTATTCTAGAAGCAGCAGAGGATGCGGGCATTCACATCCCTAGATTGTGCCATGTTGAAGGAGTTTCCGATGTAGCTGCCTGTCGGATGTGCTTAGTAAAAGTAGAAGGCAATAATAAATTCGTTCCTGCCTGCATGACCCCAGTAGAAGAAGAGATGATTGTAGAAACCGAGACTCCCAAGCTACAAGAATATCGGCGCATGATCGTTGAACTCTTGTTTGCTGAAGGCAATCATGTCTGTGCTGTGTGTGTAGTCAATGGCAATTGCCAACTCCAAGACTTGGCTATCGAAGTGGGCATGGATCACAGCCGATTTGAATATCGCTTCCCAGTGCGAGGGGTGGATCTTTCCCACCGCTTATTTGGCAGGGATGACAACCGCTGTATTCTCTGTACTCGTTGTGTGCGGGTCTGCGATGAAATAGAAGGGGCCCATGTCTGGGATGTTGCAGGTCGAGGCTCTAAATCCAGGATCGTATCTGGGTTGAAGGAACCTTGGGGAAAAGTAGATGCCTGTACCGAATGTGGCAAATGTGTGGAATCTTGCCCCACAGGGGCTCTGTTCTTCAAAGGGTCTGCCGTAGGTGAAATGGAACGCGATCGCGATAAACTTAAATTTCTGATTACAGCAAGGCAGAAGAAGGAATGGACGCGATAAACAAAGATAACAGATTAATTCTGGATTTCTTAGTGAAGCAGTTGAGCTATTTTTTCAAGAGGAAGAAAACATGACCAAAATTAAATTAGCAACGGTATGGCTGGCGGGGTGTTCTGGCTGTCATATGTCTTTTCTTGACCTCGATGAGTGGCTATTTGATTTGGCAGAAAAGGTTGATGTCGTCTACAGTCCTATTGCCGATGTAAAAGAGTATCCCGAAGGGGTAGATGTATGCTTGGTGGAAGGGGCGATCTCTAATGAAGAAAATTTAGAATTTATCCATCAAGTCAGAGAAAGGACCAAGTTCCTAATTTCCTTTGGAGATTGTGCAGTCACTGCCAATGTTCCCGCCATGCGGAATATGTTGGGGAAAGCAGACCATGTCCTCAGACGTGCTTATTTAGAGTTAGGAGAAGTCACACCCCAGTTCCCCCATGAACCGGGCATCGTCCCAGAATTAATCGACCGAGTCACTCCCGTCCATGAGGTTGTACCAGTGGATTTGTATTTACCAGGATGTCCACCCCCAGCCGAGCGCATTCGTGCTGCAATTGAACCTTTACTAAGGGGAGAAAAACCTGTAATGGAAGGAAGGGAGATGATTAAGTTTGGCTAAACGTTGAATAAAATAATTATTCATAATTCATAATTTAGGTTGGCTGATAATTATGAGACACATTTGGCAAGAAAGCGATTATTTAGCTGCATTTTACTTGGGGAAATTTGGCAGTGAAAATATTCCGTACTCTGTTGAACAAGTAGCTGAAAATCGAGGGATTGAAGTTGGCAGTTTCAAAAGACATATGAGCCAATTTCAGAACCTGGAAGCAACCGGAAATGTAGATAAATATGCCAAGTTATCCGTTAGTGTTTATGAGCAGTACAAAGATAAGTCAGAAGAGGAATTGCGTCAAATTGCCTTTCCTCAACTACAGCTAGACAAAGACAATGGCAAATCCTCCAGTACAAAAGAAAAGTCAACAGAGGAGTTGGTCACAGTAACTGCCTCTGAACTCAAGCAAGAGAAGGAAAAATCGCCTAACACTAAAGGTAAGTCCCAGGAAGTTCCTCAACCTCAAAAAAAGCTAGGTAAAGTCCGAAAAACCATTGTGATCGACCCTGTTAGCCGCATTGAGGGTCATGCAAAAATCTCTATCTTTCTCAACGATCAGGGAGAAGTTTCCGATGCCCGCTTCCATGTTGTAGAATTCCGAGGCTTTGAGAAATTCTGCGAGGGTCGTCCCATGTACGAAATGGCAGGAATTACCTCTCGCATTTGTGGGATTTGTCCAGTGAGTCACTTGCTGGCATCAGCTAAAACAGGGGACAAAATCCTAGCTGTGGAACCACCCCCAGCAGCAGTCAAGTTGCGACGGATGATGAACCTGGCACAGATTACCCAATCTCACGCTCTCTCATTCTTCCATCTCAGTAGCCCAGACTTCTTATTAGGATGGGATAGTGACCCCGCTACCCGCAATATTTTTGGGTTGATAGCTGCCGATCCAGATTTGGCAAGGAGTGGTATTCGCCTGCGCCAATTTGGTCAGAAAATACTGGAAATCCTCGGTGCCAGGAAAATCCACTCAGCTTGGGCAGTTCCTGGAGGCGTGCGCTCGCCCTTATCTGAAGAAGGACGCGCCTGGATTAAAGAGCGGCTACCTGAATCTCGCGCTGCCATAGACAATGCCCTGAAGCTGTTCAAGAGTCTTCTCTATAAGTTTTCCGATGAAATCCAAACTTTTGGTCAATTCCCCTCCCTGTTTATGGGATTAGTAGGAAAAGATGGTGTTTGGGAACATTACGACGGTCATATTCGCTTTATGGATAGCCACGGTGAGATTATTGCCGATGGCCTCAGTGAAGATAACTACCGCGATTTCATCGGTGAAGCCGTTGAACCTTGGTCTTATCTCAAGTTCCCTTTCTACAAACCCTGGGGCTATCCTGATGGAATGTATCGTGTTGGTCCTCTGGCACGGGTAAATATCTGCACCCACATGGGGACAGAAGCAGCAGATCGGGAGTTGCATGAATTTCGCTATCTCGCTGGAGGCGTTGCTACCTCATCCTTCTTCTACCACTATGCCCGCCTGATTGAAATTCTAGCGGCGATCGAGCGCATTGAACAATTGGTCGACGATCCCGAAACCCGTTCGGAACTCACCCGCGCTTTTGCTTCCATCAACCAGTTGGAAGGGATTGGGGTGAGTGAGGCACCAAGAGGGACACTTTTCCACAACTATCAGGTTGACAGAAACGGCTTGATTAAAAAAGTCAACCTGATTATTGCTACCGGAAACAATAACCTCGCCATGAATAAAACTGTGGCTCAGATTGCTAAGCATTACATCAAGGGACCAAAAATTCCTGAAGGACTGTTAAACCGGGTTGAAGCCGGAATTCGTGCCTATGACCCCTGCTTGAGTTGTTCCACCCATGCAGCCGGACAAATGCCGTTGCATATTAAGCTTTTCAACGCCGACGACCAGTTAGTTGATGAAGTTCGTCGCGGTTCACTGAAATGAACTATTTAGTCATTGGTTATGGAAATACCCTACGCAGTGATGATGGTGCAGGGCAAAAGGTCGTTGAAGCGATAACAGAATGGAACTTAAAAAATGTGCGATCGCTAGCTCTGTACCAACCGACTCCAGAACTGGCAGAAGACATTGCTAAGGCTGATACTGTGATCTTTGTGGATGCTGCTGTGGCAGCTAAGGGAAAAACCCAAGCAACAGTGGAGGTACAACAGCTTAAATCTGGGAATGGAGATGCCAGTTTAGAACATAGTTGCAATCCGCGATCGCTTCTCTCCCTGACTCAAGCAATTTATGGGAAAATTCCCCCAACTTACTTGATTTTAATTCCTGGAATTAACTTTGATTTTGGGGAAAAATTATCCCCAATCACTGAAAGTGCAGTGAGTTTAGCTCTAGAAAAAATCAAACAACTGATAACTGGAGTTTAGACTAACAGCTACAGGCGATCGCTCCTAAGGGACGAAAGAAACATTCTTGTTTCTTGAAAGAGGATTAATCACGATATAAGTACTTGGGAAGCCCCTTCGCCCAGCCATTGTATAATTAGTTCAAGCCGAATCAAGGAAAAGCACTCAGTAGGCTGGAGTAAACGGCTATCCAGTAGGCTAGTACCTGGCGCGTAGGTAGGCAGGTTGCAGCTATAAGTCTTGGAAACAAAAGACTTTGCGGGGCGTGGGTGGGAGATAAAACCATCCTGGGGTTGATACCCTGACAATGAAATCTATTGGAAAAGGTTGTGATTCTGTCTTGTACATAATCTGAACCCAAGTAAGGTAGAGAGTAAGTAAGTAAGCACGCCTGAGAGGTTCGAGATTAAGATCAGTCCCGCAGTAAATGCGAAGGGGTATTAATTTCAGGGCTACTACAACACCTAGATTTATTGGTTGGGCAAAAGCCTCGCCAATTCCGAAGCGAGGTGAGCTTACACTGCCATGAAAGAAAAATATTACTATATACTGCAAAAGCGGGAAAAATTTCACTATGGATAATGGCTCTTGGTATAAATTTTTTCACAGTTTAAGCAATCCTGTTTTCACGGATGAAGCCTGTCAAGAAGCCGATAGGCGATATGAGGAACTACATGATAGTTTTTTGGATAAATATCTCTCTCCTGGAGACGGACCTTTACTTGCACTGGGTGCAGGCTATGGACTTGTGGAGATCCCTCTTGCCCGCCGTGGCTACCAAGTAATTGCCTTAGATAATGATAAGGGTGTATTAGAAATACTACAAGAAAATGCCAAATACGCCAAAGGAAATCTGACTGTTGCTTACGGAGACCTTAATTCTGATTTTCATTTAGATTATCAGGGAAAAGGAATTCAAGCCTGTATCAGTTTTGGATTATTAGAGCATTTTTCGTTAGATGATTTGCAAGTCATTATTGAAAAGCAATTTTCTATTAGCCAACTGCTGATCTGTGATATTCCTATTCGCACCTCGGAGACATTAAAGACATTTAATGCCGAAAGTAATCCAGAAGGACATATAGATGATTATGGGATTTATCGAAATTTCTGGACACCTGAATATTGGAAATCCCAGATCTTTGGAGCCTATACCATTGTTGCGGATAGACCTCACACAGAATATCGACAAGATGGTCAGATTGATGTCTTTACATTAGTGGTGAGAAATCAGAAGCGCGATTGCTGACGGGGTGACAAGTTTTTCCATCCGCTTGCGATCGCGAATGCGCCAGCGAAGCTGTCCGCGCAGCGCCACTTCGTGACCGCGTTCCGCGCCAGGCGAAGCCTGTCCGCGCAGCGCCTCGGCGAAGCCGAGATCGCGCTTTTAGTTCTCTTGTGCTTCCATTAGCTTGAGGAGGGCATCGAATTTTGGCTCGTAAAGCTCCCTCAATAATTTTTGGCTGTCTTCGTCTAGCTCAACAAGCCCTGATGTGTTAGCTATAGCCTGTTCTGGTGTTTTAATGCCCGGTATGACAGTGGAGATTTCTGGGAAACTGAGAACGAAACTCAAACTTAGTTGTGTTGGAGATAAGTGGCATTTGTCACTCAGCGACCAAACAACCTCTAGTTCTTTGAGCGCTCTTTCTAGAATAAGCGGTTTTAACCGGAAATGGCGATGGTCGTCTTTGTGAAACCGAGTGTTAACGTTAAATTTTCCCGTTAATAGACCGAACTGAAAGGGCATTCTGGCAATGATACCGTATCCCTTTTGGCTAGCTAGCTTAATAGTCTTGACAGCTCTTTGATTGATGATGTTGAGAGCTACCTGAATACCCGAGCCGAGATGGTGTTTAAACATAAATTCGGCTTCAGGAAAAGGGTCAAATGTGTTTAATGAGATTCCCCAATATCTTATTTTCCCTTGGGCCTTTAGTAATTCCATGGCTTCAACACACTCACCCCTCGCCAAATGCACGACCCTCGGAGAGTGGAGTTGATAGTAGTCGATGCTCTCTCGTTTCAGTCTGGTTAAGCTTCTTTCGGCTTGCGAAAGAATATAGTTTTTGGAATAGTCTGGTTCTACTGTCTCATTATCCTTAATGCGGTGACCAACTTTGCTGGCAACGATAATGCGATCGCTATTGCCAAAAACGTTGCCAATTAATTCTTCTGAATGACCTAAACCATAGAAGTCTGCGGTATCGAAGAAGTTAATGCCTTGGTCAACAGCAGTTTTCAGAGCTTCAACAGAAACTCGATCGTTAACAGTTCCCCAACCGATCGGTGTTGCTCCTACCATAGCAGGTCCTCCAATTGCCCATGCCCCAAAGCCCACCTCACTAACTAACAATCCTGTATCACCGAATCGTCTTTTCTCCATAAGATTGTTTGCGCGGAAACCTCATCCCCTTATGGGTGAGGAGAAGCGCAACCTCTTTAATAATGTATAACAGAAAGATAATTTTGCTCTCAACAGAGCAGTCGAAATGATGATGAGTAACTGCATCAAGCAGTAGTTATGACTTGGTATCACACCACACTACTTAAATCGTAGTTTAAAAAAATATTAAGTTATATTAACAAGAGGCATGTAACGCATAAACAATTCAAATTTAGTAGGAATTGTCTAAATATATCTGCACCAATCGAGCGTTCTACCCCGTCTTACCTCGTCTGGGCAAAATGTTCCAGCAACATCCGATGGATGAAAATGTAACCACCACCAACTTTTCTTAAAAAGATGCGTTCTGTTGCATAGTTAAGGAAGCGAGCATAGTTCCAGGGAATATAGCCTCGCCACCAAAGAATCACACGCAGAGTGAAGTGTTGAATCAGGACTAACCCTGCAAAAACGGGACCTCGTCCACCTGCCATCCCAGCTAGTAGTCCAACCGCTAATCCTATACTAATGACTTCATGAAATCCTCCTTTTGCGTAATTCAAGCTACAAAGCATTCCTACAGGAAAAAAGAGTACAAAGAAAATACCAGCATTTTTGGCTGACCTCCAAACACCCTGGTTGGGAATTATGGTTTGTTCCAAGTTTACTCCTTTGTCGAATAAACCAATGAGTCCAGGTAGTGTTGTGAAAATTAGCAACTCAATAAAGATATCAAATAAGTGGTCTGGGTTATTCAGATCATATCTACTTGTCTATACTTCCGCAGAAATTCACCCAGAAATCCAACTTCTGGGCAGATCTATCAAACAGCTGTAAATGAATGTTTAGGCGACCAGACGAAGAATTTGGTCTAACTCAGAAGAGCGTGACGGCAAGTCCGCCTGTGAAGCGGACTTGCTCGAAAGCACTCGACTGATCGCTTCCGTGTTGAAGTCCTCGGCGAAGACGGGAAAAACTAAAAACCGAACTTTTTCTATTCTTTTATCCCAAGCAACTGCATCGGGAGCGCATCCGAGTAATTACCTGAATTCCTTCATCAACTAA
>JASJEK010000155.1 GCA_030064915.1 Xenococcaceae cyanobacterium MO_234.B1 | reverse complement strand
TGAAGCTTCAAAATCAGCATCGACATAAGTATCAATCCATTTTTGATAAGGGTTGGCAGCAACACTAGCTTTTTGATAAATATGTTTACTCACTTCAGAATAAATCCAAAAGCAGGGTAAAACCGCAGCTACTGTAACAGCAAAACTATGCTGATAAGCAGTCGCCAGCAAAAAGTTGGTGTAATTTAAACAGGTAGGGGAAGGCTCACTAGTGAGTGCTTCTTTAGCTGTAATGCCGAATTCAGTAAAAAAGTTCTCATGCAAACTACGCTCAACCACAATAGCTTCTCTGATATTATTGGCAAATTGTAGCTGTATCTCGGGCTGTGGTGCTTTGGCTGAGATAATTGCCAACACACGAGCAAATTCACCAAGATAAATCCCATCTTGAATCATATAATGTTGAAACACTTCTCTCTTTAAGGAACCCGACTCAAGCTCCTGTACAAAAGGCATAGTTAAGATAGCATGATAAATATGTTCAATATGTTTCCAGGCTCGAACAGAAAACTCCATAATATAAAAACTCCATAATATATTAGTTCCTATAAAATATTGATTGTTTTAAATACCCAGAAAAGATTTTTGTTTCTTAAGAAAAACTTGAGCGCAATTTCTTCCTGGCATTCCTGATATTGAGCCCCCTGGATGAGTACCTGCACCAGTAAGATATAAGTTTTTAATAGGAGTAGTATAATTAGCTATTTCAGGGAGAGGGCGTAAAAAAATCATTTGGTCTAAAGTCATATCTAAGTGATAGTAATTACCTTTATAAGAGCCTAATCTTTCTCCTAATTCTGCTGGACTTTCGACCCTACGGGCGATGATACTATCTTTAAGATTGGGGGCATATTCTGCTAATTTATTCAAAACATTATCAGCAACTTTATTTTTTAAATCCTCCGTCCAACCAGTACCATTTAAACCTGTTCCTTCTAGCCCTGCTATTTGATAAGGAGCAAAAAATTCAATCCATAAAGTATGCTTGCCTTCAGGGGCGAGAGTGGGGTCTAAAACCGAAGGAATGTCTAAATACATCGAGGGATTACTATCAGGGATATGTCCCATATTGGCTAAACTGTGAGCCTGTTCCACATGAGCAACAGAATCAGCAATTAAGATCGTACCAATAAGATGATCGAGATTATCTTGATCGTAAGCAGTAAAGCGAGGTAATTCTGAGAGGGCGCAATCAATTTTTAGGATAGTTTCATTATTATTAACGATTCTTCTTGCGACTCTATTTCTTAAGTTAGAAGGAATAACCTTATCAGGAACTAATTGTAAAAATAATCGCTGCACGTCAATATTAGAAATTACCCCTTGCTTTGCCCCATATTCTTGACCGTTACCAACTCTTACTCCTACCGCCCGATTATCATCAATTAATACCTCCTTGACCATTTGTTCCGTGAGAATTTTGCCCCCTAAACTGGTAACTAACTTTACCAAAGCTTGAGTTAACGCCCCTGTACCACCCTTGGGACGAGCCATTCCTGGGTGATGACGCATTGCCAACATCATCAAACCTGCGGTAATACCCTTTTGAGAAGGAGGCGCACCAATTTCCGCTGCAAGTCTGGCTAATGGTGCTTTAACTATTTCCGTATCAAACCACTCATTAAGTAAGTCTTCGGGGGAAGTGATCATGTTACGGATAAAATCTAAGACTTTATTTTTTGACCCTACTACCTTTAAAGCATCCAATAGATTTTGCCTGCCATAATTACCCACAATATCCAATACTGACTGAGGAGGCGCATTAAACCAAGGTGCGATCGCACTCATTAATTTTGACCAATAATCAATAAACTCCACATATTTGTCTGCATCTTTTTCACTGTAACGAGCGATCGCAGCCCGAGTTTTTTCTACAGACTTATGTGCCAAAAAGTATTTACCATCAAGATGAGGACAAAAAGTATGAGGATCGCAGTGCAGATACTCTAAACCATACTTACCTAGTTGTAACTCTTCGATCACAGGAGTATGAAAGATAAACTCATGGTCGATGGCACACAAGTTAAACTTAAATCCTGGTGCTTCGGGTATGGCTTCTTCTGTTGTCGCAGCACCTCCAGGTACAGGGCGTTTTTCTAGTAATAAAACCTGATATCCTGCTTTGAGTAAATAGGCTGCACAAACTAACCCATTGTGTCCTGCACCGATAATAATTACATCATAGGTATTGGTAAATCTACTAGTTTGACTCATTCTCCTCATCCACAAATAAAGAATCTCAATAGCCACTAACTATAGGCAAGATTACAACTCTATCAAATTGTTTAAGAATAAGATATAGCTTGAATTGTTTCTGATACTGCCATGGAGCAGCAAGAAGCTTTAGCTTGCGATTTTTAGCCCCGCGCTCTACCTTTAGGTGAGCGTCGGGATGTAAACGAGCGCAACAACTTATCGGTTAATCCTTGACAAATTTGATACACAATCTTTACATAGCAAGAGTTTTTGGCATTGTATAATAACAAAAAAAATATATTGTAAGGTGGGCAATGCCCACCCTACCTATGGTGTTTGTGCGTAAGTCCTGAGTATTTTCCCGACTTCTCGAATAAAGTTCTCAGGAAGTCGCAGATGAATCCATTTATTAACAGAAGCTTCATAAGTTCTTCTAATACCAATTCACGAAATGAACTCTATACATGAGACGATTACAGTTTCTAATTGAGATTATTTATTCTTAGCAAATTACGATTGTTATGATTAGTCGAGCAAGTCTGGCTCCTGACGTACTATCATGTCATAAACTGGCTGGAAGCTAAACCAACCAACGTAATGGGAACCAATCTGGCTATAGGTAAGACTAGCAGTCTCAGGGTCAATTAGCACTGGCTTCCCTGCTGCTTCAGCCATAAGCTTTACGATATATAGACTTCGACTATTGTACAATTGGTAAATTGACTATGGAGCGCTCGCCTGTTGCGTCGCAACAATCTCAAGAATTTTCTGCAACCTGTCATCTGAGAGAGGCAGAATCGATTTTAGCCGAGTTAGAAACTTCAGCAACCTCTGGACTATCGGCATCGGCAGTAAAACAAAACCTAGCCAAATATGGGGCAAATGTTCTGCCTGAAACTAAACCGCGTTCTGGACTGGTTATTTTTCTGGGTTACTTTTGGTCAATTCCCGTTGCTCTTTTGACTCTAGCTGCCATACTTTCAATTGCCACTGGTAGTAAAGTTGATGCTTTGGTAATTATGATTGTGGTAGTTATCAATGCTGTTTTAGGTTACATCACTGAAAGCAAGTCAGAACGGATTATTCTCTCCCTGAAAAACCTAGTAAATCCTTCTGCTTGGGTAATTAGAGATGGACAAGCCACAGAGATTAATTCTCAAGCAATAGTTGTTGGTGATATTTTAATCTTCAAGCCAGGTAGTTACGTTGCTGCGGATGCCAGATTAATTGAAGGCGATCGCTTTAGGGTTGATGAATCTGCCCTTACAGGGGAAAGCATTCCTGTAGTTAAAACTTGTCAAACCCTAACAGATAAAGATATTCCCCTAGCCGAACGCACCAATATGGTTTATCGCGGTACTTTTGTAACTAGCGGACAGGGGTTAGGGGTGGTGGTAGCTACGGGAAAGCATACGGAAATGGGTCGGATTCAGGCTTTAGTAGGACAAACCACCGTTCCCCAAACACCTCTAGAAAAGCAACTCGATCGCGCTGGGGGTCAACTGGTTTTATTATCTAGTGGGGTTTGTCTTCTGGTTTTGGGACTGGGGATAGTTCGAGGTTATGGTTTCTTAGAAATGCTCAAAACCTCCATTGCCCTAGCTGTAGCAGCCGTACCAGAGGGATTGCCCACTGTTGCCACTATTACTTTGGCACTGGGAATTCTTAAGATGAGACAGAAACGGGTTTTAGTCCGCCGTCTCGATGCCATAGAAGCTTTGGGTTCTGTACAAACTATCTGTCTGGATAAAACGGGGACGCTGACTGCTAATGAGATGTCAGTGGTAGAGATTCAGATCCCTAACCACAAGATTAATGTTGAAGATGGGCAATTTTTGAGCGAACAACAAGCATTTAATGTTAATCGCGACGCAGAATTATTTAAGCTAATGAAAGTTGCCATTCTTTGTAATGAGAGTAAAGTAAGCAGCAATAGTGATGGTAAATATATAATTAGTGGTTCGCCAACGGAAACGGCTTTGATGCAAATGACGATCTCGCTGCAAGCGAGGCACTCCGTGAGGGCTGCTAAAGTTGATATAGCTACACTCCCAACTCAGTTTCCTCGTCTTGAAATCAGTGATCGTACCGATGGTCAAAACTATATGGCTACGGTTCACAAGCTAAATGAGTGCCAGAAATTAATTGCGGTTAAAGGCAACCCTCTAGAAGTGCTAGCACTCTGTAATTATCAATTGCAACAAGGTCAACCTGTTGCCTTAACTGAAATAGCTAGACAAGCGATCGCAACTGCCAATCAAGAGATGACCAGTAAGGCTCTCCGCGTCTTAGGAACTGCCTATGGCGAGATAGATGCTACAGATGTGACTGATCCTAAGAACCTGATTTGGTTGGGATTAATCGGGATCACCAACCCCATCCGACATGGAGTTAAAGAATTAATTGCGGACTTCCATCGGGCAGGAATTAAAACCGTAATGCTTACAGGAGATCAGACTAATACGGCTCTTGCGATCGCTGAAGCCTTAAATCTGAGTCAGGGAGAAGAACTGAAGGTGAATTCGGAATTAGGAGTTAGTAGTTCGGAGTTTAAAATTGTTAATAACCCCAAACTACCTAAAATTCATGTCTTTGCCAGGATTAGTCCCACCCACAAACTAGAAATTGTTCGAGCCTTCCAAGCAGCAGGGCAAGTAGTAGCAATGACGGGAGATGGTATTAATGATGCCCCTGCCCTCAAAGCTGCTGAAGTCGGGATTGCAATGGGGAAAAATGGTACAGATGTAGCCAGAGAAGTTGCGGATATTGTGTTGGAAGATGACAACCTCGAAACTGCGATCGCTGCTGTTAGTCAAGGGAGAACTATCTACAACAATATAAAAAAAGCCCTTCATTTTCTGCTTTCTACCAACCTCAGCGAAATTATGGTCATGCTGTTGGCTAATTTACTTGGTATTGGTCAACCCCTTAATGCAATCCAACTTTTATGGTTGAATTTAGTAACAGATATTTTTCCTGGTTTAGCACTGGGCTTAGAAGCACCAGAACCGGATGTTTTGGCTGTTCCCCCTCGTCCTCCAGAAGCACCAATTATTAACTCTGCTGATTTTAAACGGCTTGGTTTTGAGGCGAGTGTGATTTCTCTTTGTACTTTAGGAGCCTATAGCTACAGTATTGCTTATTATGGTATCTGCGATCGCTCTAGTACCATTGCTTTTATGAGTTTGGTTACAGGACAATTACTCCACTCCCTAAGTTGCAGATCGAGCCAACCTTTTTGGCGAGTTAAGCTACAGCCCAATCACTATTTAACCCTAGCTCTAGCAATTTCTCTGAGTTTACAGTGTATCTGTCTAATTATTCCTAGTTTGGGCAGTTTGCTGAAGGTAACAGCGATCGATTTGCTAGATGTTGTAGTTATTGCAATTAGTGCTTTACTGCCGTTGACTATTAATGAAGTAACGAAAAAAGTTAGTGGTTAGTTGTTAATGGTTGATTGTTCCCCAATACTGTTTGCATAAGTCAGAAATCCTGCTAGCCTGAATTATTCATTCAACCTGAGTTCGATATAACTGTTTCGCTTCTAGTAAGCCACTGGTAAAGTCGATTTAAGTTCTATACTTATCCCTAAAATGCGATCTGCCGAAGGCAGCGCTGCGCGATCTCGCGCTCTCGCGAGGCGCATCCGCGATCGCACTATTGAAGAAAGTCATCTAAGGTAGCTGATTGTAACTCTTTAAACTTCAGTTTGAGTTACATCTAATTTGTCCAGTACTTCAACAATAATATCTTTATTAGCTATTAGACATTAGGGTAACACTTTAATGATGAGGAGCGATCGCGGTTTAGCTCTTAATCGATTATGAAGTTTGTTAAATGGCAAGAACTTTTAGCTAATAACCCACCAGACTTGCCAACCCCTAATTGAACAACATCACATTCGCGATTTATCAGATAAGGCTGTGGTTAAGGGTTGGTTGAAATCAGAACAGGATAACCCTATCCCATCTTGTCCTATTAGTGGGTCATTTGTCACGAACATCACCATTTCTCAAGGATCTTTTTGCCGACGGGTCATTTGACTTCTCCTTATCCTGGGTATTGAGCTTTACATCTTTAGTCTGGCAGACTCAAATGGCTATAGCCATTACAAATGACCCATTAGTTTTCTGCGACTTCAGGACTAAGAATAGTTAGCTGATCACCGTTACCACTTTCATAGATGATTAGCACGGGAACGCTCTGTTTGCTCTCTCTCTTAGGCAATGCTGGAAAGATATAAAAATAACCCTCGCGGTCGATTAATAAGCGCCAAACTCTAGGCTGATCTGGACTGCTGGTATCAGTAAGCTCTTTGCCCAGAAGCTTGTCGTACAAGTTGCGATCGCCAATGAGGCGGAAGCCAGAAGGATTAACTAATGGGTTGTCCAAATTGCGTCCCAGTGCTGCATTTTCTTCTCGAATGACGGTAGTAACAACAGGAAGTCTGGAGGTTTCATTGACTGCATCCCTGAAAGCATCTCCATCAGCTTGCCACTGAGCTAGGAGAAATAGAGCAGCTAATGTCCATAAGACAATGACAAGCTCATTGATAAGGGAGTACAAAAAGTTAAGTGAACCCAGTTGAGTATTGGTCAAGTTCAGTGGGATTCTTCCCAGGTATCTAACGATAAATCTCTGAAGTTTTTGGATGAGTTGTAGGGTAACAAGAATCACCAACGCAGTAATGCTCAAGGTGATTATGGTTCTCAAGATGGTTAAGGGATGCCCGATAAGGGAGCGGAAGGCAGCGAGGTAAAATGATTCTACGGGTAAATTGAGGGCTGTCACTTCTACGTGGAAAAAGCCAAAGTAAGCCCAGCGGTAAACCCAGCCAGTGAAGTAAAGTGCCGCCGCTAATAGGGCAACTAAACTGAGTAATTTACCAAGGGGGTTGAGTTCTTGGTTATTCTGAGGGGATGAAGTCACAGCGTTCTTGCTATGCCTGTCTTTAACCTAAAGTATAATAGGAATTTGCCATTAATTGTAGAAGTCGAAGCATGAAAGGAGCTTTCCAGGGGTTAACTCTTGCTTTAGCCATCATCATATCTCTCACTGGGATAAGAGAGAAAGCTAGGACGACTACTTACAGGTCATGGGAGATAGCCCAAAGTTCGGGAACCACCAATAAAGAGCAATTACTGGAGGTCGCTGTGCCGTCCTCAGCCATTGTCAGGCTCAAACAAGAAGGCTCTTACACGGGTGAGTTGATAGCTTTTAATTCAACGAATTTGACGATCGCAGCTAACGGGTTTTCAGAAACAGTTCCCCTCTCCCAGATTAAGCAAGTGGAATTTCAGGGGGATGTCTGGATTGACACCCCAGCAGGAACCAGAAAGCGAGTGCCCATCCGAGGTATAACCATCCCCTTGAAAGCAGTTCCAGTAACGGCTTTTAACCTGGGAAATCCTCCTCATACGGCGATGCTTAACTTAGAAACGGTCTTGAGTCAGGAGGAATTCGAGCGCCTCTCCAGTCAGACTAACAGGATTCATGTGGTCAAAAAAATTCTGTTTGAGTCATCGGAAACGATGACAATTAGGATAGTAGGAGCTAGGCGAGGGGTAAATTGATAGCCATTATTGCTATGGTTAGATTGAAATTAGCCAAAAATCCCACCATGTTGCCTTTGAGACTGCCCTATAGAAGCACAATTGCCACTGTTCTGCTATCAGTAGCTTTTGCCGTAACTGCCAATGGTGGTCAAACTGTTACCGTCTCAGATGCCAACCTGGGAAATGAAGAAGAAACCTGGGAAAGAGAAGTACCTGCCCAAGTGAAGCAGGGGCAAGAGATGAAGGGCGCGACTCGGTTAGTAGCCCAACGGCAACAACGGATAGCTCTCGTAATTGGTAATGGGGACTACCAAGAAGATCCATTAGACAACCCCGTCAATGACGCGACCGATGTAGCCAAAGCATTGCGGGAACTCGATTTTGAGGTCATATTGCTTAAAAATAAAGCTCTGCGAGAGATGGAAGAAGCGATCGAGGATTTCAGCAGAAAATTGCGTCAAGGTGGGGTCGGAGTATTTTACTATGCAGGACATGGAGTTCAGGTAGGGGGCGAAAATTACTTAGTTCCGCTCAAGGCACAACTCAATCGCCAGAAGGATGTGCGTTATGAAGCCGTTCCTCTAGGCAAGGTACTCAATGCTATGGAAGAGGCAGAGACTCAGGTGAATATCATTATCATTGATGCCTGTCGAGACAATCCCTTTTATCGGCGGTGGCGTTCAGTTCGTCGCGGTTCAGGTTCCGTTCGAGGTTTAGCTCCAGTCCAGTCGGCACGGGGAACCTTGATTGCCTTTGCGACAGCGCCAGGAGAATTCGCTGAGGATGGCGAAGGGGAAAATTCTCCTTTCACCTCCCATCTATTACGGCATATCAAGACCCCTAATTTGCCTGTAGAACTGATGTTTAAGAAGGTGCGAGCAGCCGTTGTTGCCGAAACCAACAGAGAGCAAACGCCTTGGGAGCAGTCTTCCTTAGTTGGCGAGTTTTCCTTCAAGCCGATTCAGGAACAGCGAACACCACCACCTCAATCTAATCCTAGCTCTACTACGGCTGCCATAACGCAACCGATACCTTCTTCACCATCAACCCCTGCAAGCCAGCCAGGAACCACCCTAATCTCTAAGGCAACAGGAGTGAATTACGCAAAACTCCGTGACCTACTAGAAGCAGGAGAATGGAAAGAGGCAGATATAGAAACAACAAGAGCAATGCTTCAAGCTGCTAACAGGGAAAAAGAAGGGTGGTTTGGGAAAGAAGATATCGAGAACTTTTCCTGTGAAGATTTACGCATAATCGACCAACTTTGGCGGGAATCCAGTCAAGGAAAATTTGGCTTCCGTGTACAAAAAGAAATCTGGCAAAGCAATGGAAGTCCTACAATTGACTCACCAATAGAAAATTGGAGAAAGTTCTATATTGAGGTAGGATGGAAAACGGAAGAATCAGGAATAGAAAGTTCAGGGGGTTATGTGAGCTACCATAACCTGGGAGCATTTAAAGATATCAACCTCAGTAGGAGGGGGAACCTTCCTTATGGGGCGGGAGATATATTTATGGTTGGAGGTAGTATGGTGGGGCGAGGAGATATCGTGTGGTTGCGACGGAGGATTCTTTTCTCGCGCTGCGAACTGGAACCTGTAAGATATAACAACTTCAGGCAATTTGTCAAGCTTAATTTATAGTACTTTCTCTACGAATTCATATGTTGTCGCAATTCGATACCTGGCACTTTTCTTCTTTTCGGCTCTTGGTTTCCAGTAGTAGGCTACATGGCAGCCAGGTCAACCAATCGCTATTCTCAAGTTCACGAATCATTGAAAAATTGAGATGCTATTCCTGGGTCATAGCAATTTGCCATCACAAACTTTTCTGCTACTTCCTGAATCTTAGAGTTGTTCCCCTCCCAATCATCCCAAGGAAGACTCATCTGTCCAGGGCTACGCTTCTTCCTCTCCCTTGCCTTTAAAACCTTGGGTAACAGCTTACTTCCCCAGTGATAACGACTTTCTGGCTTTGATTTGGGCTTATATTTCCGACAGAACTTCCGATACTTGGCAGCACATTCATCCAGAGACTTCCCTAAAGATAAAAACGCTGGATGCCATTGAGT
>JASJEK010000010.1 GCA_030064915.1 Xenococcaceae cyanobacterium MO_234.B1 | reverse complement strand
CCCACAAATTACACAAAAGTTGCATGAAACTTTAGCGAGCGCTTATTGGCAGGAGCAACATCCTAGTTGGGAAGCAAAAATTACTTTTAGCGATAATCCTAGATTTTGTAAAGCTTGGTAAAAAATTCTCACACTTTATCAGGAATTAGACTACAGATCCGAAGAACAATACAGCAATAACAAAGTTTTTCTCTTTTAGGACATTTCTAGCATTCTTTGAATGGGTTTCAACGCAGCAGTGCGGATATCTTCAGGAAGAGTTATTTCTGGAGTTTTATTTTTCATAGCCAGATAGAGCTTTTCTAGAGTGTTGAGGCGCATATAAGGACACTCATTACAAGCACAATTATTCATTGCAGGAGCAGGAATAAACTTTTTATCTGGTGCTGCTTTTTCCATCTGGTGAATAATACCTGGTTCGGTAGCAACGATAAATACTGGACTGTTACTCTGTTGACTGTATTTGAGTAAAGCCGTGGTTGAACCTATATATTTAGCGTGATGTAACACCGCAGGTTCACATTCAGGATGAGCAATAATTTCTGCTTCAGGATGTTGTACTTGTAACTGGATAATTTTCTTTTCGGAAAAGGTTTCGTGAACGATACAGCTACCTTGCCACAATACTAAATCTCTACCTGTTTGTTCTGTGACATAGCGACCTAAATTGCGGTCTGGTGCCAAGATAATTGGTTGATCTTTAGGTATTTGATTAACAATCTTGACTGCATTGGAACTGGTGCAGATAATATCGCTCATGGCTTTAATTTCTGCACTACAGTTAATGTAAGAGACAACTATATGATCGGGGTGTGCTGCTTTGAAGGCTCGGAATTCTTTGGGAGGACAGCTATCGGCGAGGGAACAACCAGCGTTTAAATCGGGAAGTAAAACTAATTTATCAGGATTGAGAATTTTTGCTGTCTCTGCCATAAAATGAACCCCGGCAAAGACAATTACATCAGCATTAGTATTAGCTGCTTTCTGGGATAAACCCAGAGAATCTCCAATATAGTCAGCAATATCTTGAATATCTGAGTCTTGATAATAATGAGCCAATATAACAGCATTTAAGTCTTTTTTAAGCTCATTTATCGCTGCAAATAAGTCGTTGGGAATAGAGTTTATTGTATTTAGAGGTTGGACCGTAGCAAACATGATTGCAAGTTTTCGTTAGTTTAGTAGTGCTTAATTATAGTTATTTTTACCATAATTGTTATAGTTAATTCTACCAAAAATATAGTTTTCTTGCACAGAGCAGTTTAAAAGATAAAATTTATCTGACATTTAGGTAATAGCTTATACATTTTTTTACCACGGTAAGCAAATAAGATTAAAGCTTAAAGAAATTCATATAGCTTCTAGGGTTCCGATTTAAAGCAAAGCTAGTAAATGACTGGTCCAAGAGAAGCAAGCTACCTAAGAGATTTGTACTTTCAGCAAATATTAATTATTAGGTAGCTCCACGGCGGGAAAAAAGCCCGGGAGGATTTGATGGTTCAAACAAAGCCTCGATATTCCTGGGTTTTTTAGATTTGAGGTAAATTGCGGAGGAACAATTTTATGAGCGAACAATCTCCATTGAGATCGCCCAATAACAATGAAAATGGATACGGTAGCGAAGCAGAAAGAGCATTAGAAAAAGAACGCCAACTACCCCTTACAGGCTGGCAACAAGAAGTAGACCAAGGCTTAGAATACGGTTTAGAAGCAGCAGAAAGCATCAAAGACCGAACTATTTCTACTTTTTCGCGGGGGGAGTTGCCCCACTATGCGGGGATTAATACTTTCTTGAAAGCACCTTATTTAGAGGATGTCAAACAAGTAGGCAATTACGACGTAGCAATTATTGGTGTTCCTCACGATTCTGGTACGACTTATCGTCCTGGTACTCGTTTTGGCCCTCAAGGTATTCGCAAAATTTCTGCTCTCTATACTACCTATAACTTTGAACTAGGGGTTGATTTACGGGAACAAATTACCCTCTGCGATGTGGGGGATATCTTTACCATTCCTGCCAATAACGAAAAATCCTTCGATCAAATTACTAAAGGCGTATCACACGTTTTCAGTTCCGGTGCTTTCCCCATTATTTTAGGGGGCGATCATTCCATTGGGTTTCCCACAGTCAGGGGTATTTGCCGTCATCTGGGAGATAAAAAAGTCGGTATTATTCACTTTGATCGCCATGTGGATAACCAAGAAACCGATTTAGACGAGAGGATGCATACCTGTCCTTGGTTTCATGCTACTAATATGGCAAATGCCCCTGCTAAAAACTTAGTCCAAATGGGCATTGGGGGCTGGCAAGTACCGCGACAAGGGGTAAAAGTCTGTCGAGAAAGGGCTACTAACATATTAACCGTTACCGACATTACGGAAATGGGTCTAGATGCAGCAGCAGACTTTGCTATCGAACGAGCCACAGACGGTACGGATTGTGTTTGGATTAGTTTCGATATTGATTGCATCGATGCAGGATTTGTCCCTGGTACTGGTTGGCCCGAACCTGGTGGTTTATTGCCCCGCGAAGTCTTATATTTACTCAAGAAAATCATCCAAAACACTACGGTTTGTGGTCTTGAAGTTGTCGAAGTTTCACCTCCCTATGACGTTAGCGATATGACGGCACTAATGGCAACCCGCGTAATTTGCGACACGATGGCGCATTTAGTAATTTCGGGACAGTTACCTCGTACAGAAAAGCCCTCGTATATTCACGAAGAAGCCCAAAAAGTTGATGAACCTTGGCAATGATTAATAATTGACAATTGACAACGAGTAATTCAACACTAATGAGTGACAATCTATATCAAATGAATCCCCAACAGCGATTTAGCGATCGCGCTGAGGATTATGCCAAATATCGACCGAGTTATCCTTCTGAAGCGATTAACTCTATTTTAGAAGGTTTAGAAGCACCAGAGCGATTAATTGCTGCGGATATTGGGGCGGGAACGGGTATTTCTTCCCGCTTGTTTGCTGCAAGAGGCGTTAAAGTAATCGCAATTGAGCCTAATGCAGCCATGAGAGAAGCAGCAATAACCCATCCGCTAGTAGAGTTTAGACAAGGAAATGCCGAAAATACCAAACTAGACGATAATTCAGTCGATTTAATTACTTGCTTTCAAGCTTTTCATTGGTTTAATCCCGAACTAACTTTGAAAGAATTTGCTCGTATTCTTAAACCTAAAGGTAAAATCGCTCTAATTTGGAATGAGCGCGATATCTATGGAGAAGATGAATTTACACGCCAGCACGGAAAAATTATTACTCAAGCATCTGGCAACAGTCCGATTCACTCTCGTCTAGATGGCAATACTCGTCTAGATGGCAATAGTTATGAGCTAATTAATTCTTTATTCCCCAATCTCGATCTTTACAGTTTTTCCTATCAGCAAGCTATGACTAAAGAGCAATTAATTGGTTTGGCTCTTAGTACTTCTTATATACCCAAAGAAGGAGAAATACACGAACAACTGATTAACAACTTAACTAATTTATACCAAAAATATAGCGATGAAAGAGGTTTTGTTTATTTGCAATACAAAACTAGCGTCTATTTAACTTCGCAGAATTGAGTCTCAACCAAGATATATCACAATTTGCGATCGCCAGAATAATGACCAATAACTAATGATAAATTATGCATGAAACAGACATGACCAAGGCTTTAATTCTGACAGTTAAAGATTGGTATCGCTCTCAAGCAGAATCCGTCAAAATCGAGAAAATTCATCTCATAGTGGGTCAGTTTACCTGTGTCGAACCTCTGAGTTTACAGTTCGCCTTTGAAGTTCAAACCCGCAATACCTTCTTAGAAGGAGTAGAACTAATTATCCGAAATATCCCTCTCATTGCTTTTTGCCATACCTGCCAACAAGAATACAAACCCGAAATTGGACTGCAATATAGTTGTCCCGATTGTAATTCTCCAATGGAGGATATTCGCTCTGGTCGAGAATTAAAAATCGATCGCATTGAATATTCTTCCATAACAAATGATTGTAATGGCTTTTCCCGAAGTAAGGGCTTTTCACGAAAAGCCCCTACTGTTTACTGATAACTGAATTACTGAAAAAAATGCACCAAACATTTGACGCAGCTTTAGAACTTAACCTACTCCATGCCAATCAAAAAGGCGCAGACCATAATCGAGAACATTTTGATCGCTGGGGTATTACTTGTCTCAATATTATGAGTAGTCCTGGGGCGGGAAAAACTGTTCTCCTGGAACAAACTCTAGCTGCATTAAGAGATAAGTTCAATATTGCAGTAATTGAAGGAGATATGACCACCGAATTAGATGCCGATCGCCTGCGCCAGTATGACGTTCCCGTAATTCCCATTAATACCGGACGTTCTTGTCATCTCGACTCCAAAATGGTCGCAGGAGGCATTCACATCCTAGAACATCAGCATAATCCTACTGATTTGGATTTAGTTTTAGTGGAAAATGTGGGTAACTTAGTTTGTCCTGCGGAATTTGAGGTAGGAGAACACGCCAAGGTTGCTTTACTCAGTGTCACCGAAGGAGAAGACAAACCTCTAAAATATCCCGTGATGTTTCAGGAAGCAGATTGCTTGTTAATTACCAAAACCGATTTAGCACCCTATTTAGATATTAACCTCGATCGCATTGCTGACAATGTACGGCAGATGAACCCTAAGATCAAGATTATTTACCTATCGGCTAAAACAGGCGAGGGTTTAGAACCGTGGTTTGATTGGATAAGCAATCTCGTTAAACAAAACGCAGTAAATCAGTTAGCAAGGCAAATTTAAAGAAGTAGGGGCGAAGGGCAGTACTTTGTCAAGTTAGAAATGAGGGTTAAAGTCAATATTTAACGAGGAGTAATTTATGACAGAAAAACTTTTGTTCTGGGGTATTTTAGTATTTTTGTTCGGCACTCTGGGAATTGGGATGTGGGCAGCAAAACAAGTCAAGGGAGATAGCGAAAACTATCTTGTCGCTGGACGAGGGCTGGTTTTACCCCTAGCAGCAGCAACTTTAATGGCACAGTCGGTAGATTCTAACGCTACTTTGGGCAATACAGATTTGGTGGCGGAATTTGGTTTCTGGGCTGGTGCATCTTTACCCATTGGGTTAGCACTATGTTTATTTTTAACCGCACTCTTTTTTGCTAAACCGATGAACCGTATGGGTTTAATTACCCTACCAGATTTTTATCGGGTTAAATACAATCGCCAAACCGAAGTAGTGGCATCATTTCTGATGGTGTTGAGTTTTTCTTTTCTGCTAGCTGGTAACTTAGTGGCAGGAGGGTACTTATTTCAAGCCTTTTTAGGCACGACTTACACGGCTGGGGTGATGCTGTTAGCAATTGTCGTATTTATTTATACTGCTAGCGGTGGGCTGTTTGCCGTTGCCTATACTGATGCTATCCAAGTTGCGATCGCTTTTATTGGTTCGTTGGGTTTACTAGTTTTTATGGCTTTTAACTTTGGCTTAGAAATGCCTGCCGATACTGGTCCTTTAGCTTTGGCACAACTAACCGATCCTGCTGCTGGTGCAGCAATTAACTGGGCAACATTACTGGCATTGGGATTGGGAGATATTGTCGCGATCGACTTTATGGCACGAATATTTGCTGCCGAAAATCCAGAAACCGCCCAAAGAGCTTGCTTAATCGGCTGTGGAGGAACTTTAATTATCGGCGTTCCGTTTTCGTTGATTGCTCTTTCTGCACCCCAAATTCTCGCCAATGCGGGAATTACAGCCGATGGACCAATTCTTTATGCTTTACTTAATGGTATTGTTCCTCCCTTACTAGGATTGTTAGTTATTGTGGCAATTCTTTCAGCTTCTCTTTCTACAGCAGACGGAGCAATTCTTGGTACTTCTTCAGTTATCGCTCACAATATTATCGGTATCCGCCATGACGACCATAATGCAGCAGGAGACAGATTGTTATTAATTACCCGCCTCATGGCTTTTGTAATTACAATGTTGGGTGTTTTATTTGCCTTAAAAGTACCGCAAACCGGGGTTTTACTGCTTTTGGCTTTCGATTTGGGATTTGCAGGTCTTTTAGTGCCTCTGGCTGGGGGTCTTTATTGGTCAAAAGCAACTTGGCAAGGTGCCCTGTCCTGTATTATTTTGGGTTCGTTGACGCGACTGATATTCTTTGTGTTGATGCCTACTACTTTCGGCATCGATAATACGCTGTTATATATTCCTAACAGTATTTTTACTGCTGATTTCGATGGTTTTCCCACTCTTATTAGTCCTTTGGTAGGATTAGCTGCATTTATTATTGTTTCTAATCTGACAGGAGGAAGTAAAATTACTAGACAGCCCGTGCGGTCTGAAGAGAGAGAGGTACAATTATCTCGCGGTTAAAATATGGCGATCGCCTATTCAAATCCTGCTAATTTTTCGTGGGATGGAATAGTTAGCTAGAGAAATGACCCAGACCTCACTACTTTAGACCTTAGCTAAATCATCTATAAAAATCCGTATTTATCCTTAACGAGTATATTAGTATTGATAAAAAAATTGTTTTTTAGAGGGTTTTGTATAGCAGAAGACTTTGTTGTTGATTATGTCATAAAAAGAAAATAGAAGTGTTACAAACCCTTAAAGTTATGTTCGATTCATAGTGGAATACTCATGTAAGAGAAATTGTAACACTTTCGTCAATAGAATCAGTAACTGTCCTACTTACGATTGTTGAATCTTAGAGCTCTATTTTTGACACCCGAATTCTTACAACTTAATTACAATTACGCTCTAAAAAACAATCTAAACTATCAGATTTTTTACTTTTCACTTATAACCTAATAATAGTAAACAACAACTAAATAAAACCGCAACAATCATGAAAAATTCACCTTTATTTGTAACTCTAAGTCTTGTTTGAAAATGTCTTTCCAAAGGAACAGGTATTTTTTATTGTCAAAAAATCAATTATATTCACCATTATAGCAGGTCATTTACTGCGAGATTTTAACATAACGTCTCCGACGATTGCGATAATGGGCAGAGCGTAAAGTTTCACCTGCACATTCAAGAAGATTGAGATTACGAATCCTAGCTAAAAACTGAAATCAAAATGACTCTTAAATATACCATAAAATATTTAGGCGAGAGTTCTAATTACTAGACGTTCGGCGGAGATTGAACATGGGAATAGTTAATACTTTAAAAGTAAAATTAAGCCAGTTTCTAGCTAAGGGTGTGCGATTAGTACTAAGAGAGATAGCTAAACAATCGGAACCACAAAACATCTGGGTTCATTTGCGGCAAAAAGCGGCAAATGAAACGGCCGATTATGTTGAGAAAAATATGCTTACAGCACCTTATTACGACTCCCGCTCTCAGTTGTTTGAATTGGCGTTGTCAAGAGTACAAATAGATGGATTAAATTTAGAATTCGGTACTGGCTGGAAAGCTAAATCAATAAATTTTCTGGCAAAACGTATTAAAGGGACTTTGCATGGATTCGACTCCTTTGAAGGTTTGCCAGAACCTTGGTACGGTAAATTGGGTAAGGGCACTTTTTCAACAAATGGTCAACTTCCTATTGTTAGAGAAAACGTAAAGCTACATCCAGGCTGGTTTGACAAGACGTTGCCGGAATTTGCTGCCACCTATGAAGGTCAAATAGCGTTTATGCATATTGACTGCGACCTATATTCTTCAACAAAAATTGTATTTGATATTTTGGGCGACAGAATAAGTACTGGTACCGTTATACAATTCGATGAATATTTTAATTATCCTGGTTGGAGAAATCACGAATACAAAGCCTTCCAGGAATTTGTAAATAACAGAGGATTAAACTATGAGTATTTGGGATATTGTGCTTCTGGATTTGCTGTGGCAGTGATTATCCTCTAGTATTTGCAAGTTAAAAGGCTGGTTGACCAACAAAACTCCTGAAAGCCCTCAATCCCTTAATTTTTCTGGCAGTCTTTTTCGCGCTTGGCAATAAGCACTAATAAGCACTATTGTCTTCTGAGGGAATTTCGCGCTCGCGCTCCTTCTCCTGCCAACCAGGCAATTATTCTACTGACAGCATTGTGACAAGTTTTATCTGTATCCAGAACCTGGGATAAAAATGCCCAAATAGTTACAATGGGCGAGAAGATTCTGTGACGATATTTGATTTTTTCTTCATCTATAGCGTCTGAGAGAAAAGATTCTGGGGTTAACCCTACGAAGACCAGACTTTTGAGCTTTTTTGGCAAAGAGCGATCGCCCTTATCTTAGTGACATTCTGATATAGACATTTCAGGTTGTTACGGTGAAGGATTAAGAACACAAATTTATCCGTTAGGAATCCCCTGTATTTTAGATTATCCCCGTGGGAGTGAATTCAATAAATTCTTAACACTCAGACAATTTCTCAAGAAATATAGTAGAGAGTTTGAATCGGGTCTATGGGTGGGGTGTTGATTTTGGGTGTTTTGAGGGAATTTACCGAAAAATTATTCATGTTATTTTTGCTTGGGGGAAAACGGCTGTTTCAGCCGTTTTCCCCCAAAAAGAGCTAACACATATTTTGCATGAAGTCTTATGTGCTAAGGGGTTCAAAGTCAACACCCCAGGTCAGGGCTATACTTAATAACTTATCCTCAGCCTTGGCTGGGTTTATGTGGTTAGTTTTTCTGTTTTGGGTAACAAATATGATTATGCTGACAACAATGGCTGTTCCTAGTATTGTTCCTAAATCGGGAAAAAATGAGGGATATGCTGATTAAAATGCTGATCTAGTTGGACTTTTTGAGTATTAAAATACAACTTCGGAATTTGTAGATAGATAATGAATCAACAGCTAGAAGTTAGTAATCAAGAAGAAGTTATCGGGATTGATATTGGTGGTACAACGATTAATATTGGATGTTTTCAAAAGGATGGTACTTGTACGGAGTCTATGACTGTCGCCACACCAAAACCAGCTATTCCTAAAGCAGTAGTAAATGCGATCGCGCCTGTAGTTAGAAAACTCCAGAATCATCATAATTTGTTGGGGATAGGTGTGGGAATGCCAGGCCCTACAGATGATAATAATCGTATTGCTAAAATAGCGATTAATTTACCAGGATGGGATCACAATGTTCCTTTAGCAGATTGGTTAGAAGCAGAAACGAATTTAGTTACCACAGTAGAAAATGATGCTAATTGTGCTGCGGTGGGGGAGTTTTGGCTAGGTGTGGGGAGAAATTTTAACAATTTTATTTTGCTAACTTTGGGTACGGGAGTGGGAGGGGCGATCTTTATTGACGGTAAACTGTTTTCTGGTGCTTATGGTGCTGCTGGTGAGTTGGGTTTAATTACCCTTTATCCTGAAGGCTATGCTTGCAATAGTGGAAATCGGGGTTCTTTGGAGCAATATTGTTCTATTACCGCAATTATTCGAGAAACAGGTAAAGAACCAGCTATATTAGGAAAATTGGCAGAAGATGGAGATCGAAATGCGATCGCGTTTTGGGAGAAATACGGCACAATATTAGGAACGGGTTTAGCTAGTTTGATGTATGTGCTGACTCCCGAAGCCATTATTATTGGGGGTGGTATTAGTGCTAGTAGCAAGTATTTTCTTCCTGCAACTTTAGCGGAAATCTCAAGAAGAGTTACCCCTACATCTCGCCTTGGGTTACAGTTATTAACAGCCCAATTGGGTAATAGGGCTGGAATGTTAGGTGCTACTAAGTTAGCTTGGGATTTATTAGGAAAAAACGATGTTAAAGACAATCAATAAAACTATTACTTGGATCGGTTTAGTCTTATTCGTAACTATAATAGCGATCGCTGTGCGCTTCGGCTACCCTGAGATACCATATCCCCTAATAGCTACCGCAGAAACCCCGAAACACTATACAGAATTAGAATTTCCGCCTCTACCAGAAATACAACTACCTGAATATATCCGCTATGAGTTAGATAATGGCATGGTGGTATATTTAGTAGAAGACCGAGATTTACCCTTAATTCGTGGTACAGCTTTTATTAGCACTGGTTCAAGGTTTGAACCCTCTGATAAGGTGGGTCTAGCAGAGTTAACAGGAACATTAATGCGTAGTGGTGGGACAAAATCCCATCCCCCAGAGAAATTAAATTTTATCTTAGAACAGAATGCAGCCAGTATTGAAACGGGAATTAGTATTACTCTAGGAAAGGCTGCCTTTAATACCCTGACAGAAGATATAGATACAGTCTTACCCTTATTTGCAGAAGTATTACAAGAACCTGCTTTTGCATCTCCCCAGCTAGAATTAGCCAAAACTCAACAACGAGGTGCGATCGCCAGACGCAATGACGATCCGCAAAATATTACTACTAGAGAGTTTAATAAATTAATCTATGGTGGAGATAGCCCTTATGCTCGTACTGTAGAATATGAAACCTTAGATAATATATCTCGCCAAGATATTATTGATTTCTATCAGCAATATGTCCGCCCTGAAAACATCATCTTGGGTATTGTGGGGGATTTTGATACCCAGGAAATGCAAACTAAAATTGCGTCTGCTTTTGCTGAGTGGAAAGTAATCACACCCCAACCCAAACTAACTATTCCTTCTGCAACACAGAAGCATAATAGTAGTGTTTTCCTCATTGAGCGCCCTGACTCTACTCAAAGTAATGTAATGTTAGGACACTTGGGAGATACTTTTAAGAACCCAGACTATGCTGCTCTCAGTGTGATGAATGGAGTGTTAAATGGTTTTGGGGGAAGACTCTTTGACGAAGTGCGATCGCGTCAAGGATTAGCTTATAGTGTATATGGTCTTTGGAGTCCCAATTATGACTATCCTGGCAAGTTTGCCAGTGGAGGACAAACCCAGTCAGCTACTACAGTTCCCTTTATTCAGGCGATTTTGCAAGAAATTGAACGATTACGGACAAATACCATCTCTGAAGAAGAGTTAGCTAAAGCTAAAGAATCTATTCTCAACTCTTTTGTCTTCAATTTTCAAAACCCCAGTCAAACTCTATCCCGTTTGATGCGCTACGAATATTTTGATTATCCTCAAGACTTTATTTTTCAATATCAAGATCAAGTCAAAGCTACTACCATAGAAGATATACAAAGAGTCGCCCAAAAGTATTTGCAACCAGAACAAATTGTCACTCTAGTGGTAGGAAACAGTGCCGAGATGAATCCTGCTTTAAAAAGTTTAAGAGGAGAAATAGAGAAGATAGATCTTGTTTCAACAAACTATTGATTGGTTTTTACCCTTTTTGAAGCTAATAAAGCTTATTCTGAAGCTGTAGCAGCGATAGATATTGGCGTAGACAATTTAGCAGCTTTAACCTCAAACAAAAAAGGATTTATTCCTGTTCTAGTTTTTTATCTTCTTCCGGCGTAAGACCTACACCTACCGCCTGGGGCGGAGGTGCTGCGGATGTAAGCCCGTCAGGATTTGTCGGATAGCAGTCTTTCGTGGTATACTGCCTGTGCGCCTTGCAAGTTGAACAGCGTTAAACAAGGTAAAGATTGGGAAGTTTCCCCCGACAACTGGAGATGACCGACCCGTAGGGCTAACCCCCGTCAAGTCCCCCGAAGCGCCAACGTTGAAAGCGAAACAACAATACATACAAAATAGAAATTAAATCCACAGTTAAAACTGTGGTAGTGGCGTTGGGCATCTTCGACACTATAAAATGCTTGAATCCTGCACTCCCAGTACGGAGTTTCGTAGTAGATGTAGCAGGTGGGAGAAGCCCGTACCTATCGCACTGCGAAGGTATCGGGAGTATGTCACCTATTCAGACAATAATCTAGATCGGACACGGCTTTAGGGGCGTGTTCTTCTAACCATTTATCCCACAGTTCTCTTTCTGATTCATCACGAAGAAAAGCGTTAACTAGATTGCGCCATTGGCGATCGCCCCTGGGCAAAATTAGTCCATAAAAGTCACAAGTTAAAGGTTCTTCTGGGATTAACTGGTAATTGTCTAGGGCTAAATTTTGTCGAGCTATTTCTCCTAATAGCAATACTCCATCACTGACAAAAGTATCGATACTGCCATTGGTAATTGCTGTGACTCCCTCCATTCTTCCTTGTTCTCCCTGAAAATAAACTACTTCTGCCTCAGGATAAGTTTCTTGCACGAATTGGGCAGTGGTAGTGTCTGGGAGAACTCCAATCTGAACCTTTTCCAAACTGCTATTAAGATTAACTTTAGCTGTTTTGCCATTGGTAACTAAAAAACGAGTACCAGTCGCAAAAAAGAGCTCGGAAAACCTCACATCTTTCTGGTCTGTCCTGATAGTATTAGGGCCACATTCGAGGTGAACTGTATTCTGCTGCACCAGTTCAAAACGATTTTCTAGGCTAGATGGCAATTTGATTACTTCGAGCCCAGAATCAATGTTGAGTTTTTCAGCTAAGTATTGTCCTAAAGAATCAGCTAAATCCTCACAATAACCTGTCCATAAGTCCTCCTGACTATCTATATAGCCAAAAGGAGCAGCATCAGTTCTCATGCCTATTTTCAGTGTTTTAGTATCCTGGATTTGAGCTAAGATATTTCGTTGTTTTCTGGGGGAGACGGCAACTACTGCTTCAGGAATAGGTGGAATAGGAGGAGTCCTACCATAGGCAAGTTCAAGTTGTTCTGGGGTTAAAGATTTAACTAGATGGAAGGGAAGTTCTTCCGTACTGATGGTTCGGGCATAGGCAGAACTCAGATAGGGTTGATAGTCAGAGCGTGCCCGCAAATGAACTTCAAAAAAAGCCAAGCTCATTGTTTTTAAATAGCCTCTGGCTAGGTCAGGACGTACTCCTTTGAGGAATTTTGGCAATTTGGCAGCTCTCTCTTCACTGCTGGTAGAGTTATGAGAGCCACCATCCATGACGCCTAAATATTTGTTTTGAGTAGTCAACCACAAAAAGGGATGAGCCTGTTCGTCAATAAAAGGAGCAATATAATCTTGAGTGCCTCCCAAAATCATGGTGGGAATAGGGATTTTACTCATGCTTTCTGGCCCCAAAATGGAACTAGTCACAGGACTAACTGCAAATACTGCTTTGATGCGAGGGTCTTGCAGATTATAGTCTCCTGGGGGCAAATAGCTGGCACGACACTGAAGCAGCACTGAAACATTGAGAGTAGGTTGGAGACATACTTGGCTAATTCTTGCTTGGTTAATAGGGGCCCCAGAAAGTACCAAGGCAGTATTCCCACCAAAAGAGTGACCGAGGACTCCCACTTGTTCCCAGTTGACAAGTCCTTGAAACTCAGGATGATTTTCGATGCGGTTAAGGAGATAGGTGATATCTAGTGGTCGGTTAAAAAATTCCAACGGGCTAACATCAACGCTGAGTTCCCCCCGCAAAAAAGCTTCTTTAAATTCGCTATTGCTGCCAATGTGTTCGGGCACAACTATAATGTAGCCGTGAGAAGCCAAATGTTCTGCCAGATATTGATAGTGTAAGCGATCTGAAGTAAAACCATGACTGAATACTAATAGGGGAGCTGGTTGGGTTAGATTTTCAGGAAGATAAATATCGGCATCTATAGTATAGTCGAGGGCAAAACCTACTTGAGTCTGACGCACTTGCTTGATCTTGAAGGACATCGCTTTTTGAGCAACGGAATAAGACCCTCTCTGGCGCAAATCTGGCAATCGCCCCAAATATAACCCTTGCTGAGAAGCAATTTCCCTGTCAGCTTGTTGGGCGATCGCTTTAACTGTTGTATCTTTGTAAGCCAAGAAAGTTCCTGCCTTTTTAACCAGGGATAAAAGCAACTTGGTGTTTACTTGAATATCCTGACCGGGAAACTTACGTAGAAAATTGATGACGGTTAGACCTTCCGAGTCGGCTGCTGCTAAAATCAGAGCGGAGCGAATAGCATACAAACCATTGCGTTCTGGGTGAGTATAGATTACCTCTCCTATCTGATTGAGGAACTGTTCTCCCATCGACATTTTAGTTACCCGAAAGACAGTAGTGGGGCTAAGCTTAAACTGCTTCTGTAATGCTGCACGGAATCGAGTCAAACTCTTTTGGTCTAGGCGTTTAGCATAGAAATTAAAATCTCGAGTAATTTTTCCTTCTCTAGCAAAAACTTCTAAAGAATCCACAGAAAGATAAAATTCCCCCAAGATAGGAATAGAAAAAACAATTCGTTCTGCTCCTAGACTGGGTTTGGGTTTGAGTGCCATAGACATCGTTCCCAAACTAGCAAGAATACCTGTACAAACTATTTTTAAGAGTTTTTTTCTGGTAGTGGTTTGAATCATTGCGAATTCCTTATCGTTTAAGGCTTAACCCATTTTGATTTGTACAAAATCTATACAGATATAATACTACCTCCTGCTCATCACGCCTCCCCCGATGGTCTGGTTACGACCAAGCTAATTGGCAATCTGTCATTATTTGCTCTTTTAATGCATCTAAAGAAGCAAACTTTTGTTCAGGGCGCAAAAATCGCTCTAAATAGACTGTGAGATTTTGATCGTATAAGTTTCCTGACCAATTGATAAGATGAACTTCAACGGTTATATCATCCCTTGACACAGTAGGACGAGAGCCAATATTCATTACACCTTTAATGTAAGAGTTATCAAGCTTGACTTTTACCGCATAGACTCCGTGACGAGGCAGTAATTTATCTGATGAGAGTTGTAAATTAGCTGTGGGAAATCCGATAGTTCTTCCTAGCTGTCGTCCTTTAATTACCTTCCCCATTAGACAATAAGAACGACCTAACATAGAGTTAGCCCGAGAAATATCTCCTTCTAGTAAAGCTTGACGAATTAGAGAACTACTAACTCGGACTTGGCGATCAGATTTGATATCGCTTTTGATATCCTTATTTTCAGCACATTGATGCAAGGTATTAATTTGTACGGGAATATCAAACTTAGCAGCAATATTTTGTAAATCGGTAGCATTGCCTTTTCTTTGATAGCCAAAGCGAAAATCCTCACCTACACTAATTAGAGTTACTTGCAACTGTCTCACTAGTACTTCTTCAACAAATTGCTGAGGACTCAGATTAGCTAATTCCCGGTCAAAGGGTAACAGTACTAATTGTTTAATGCCTAGACTAGCAAGATACTGGGCTTTTTCTGCTACAGGAGTTAATAATTGGATACGATCGCCTGTAAAAAATTCCCGAGGATGGGGGGTAAAACTCACAACCGAGGGATAGATAGAAGCATTAGAAGTGTTAAGAAGGGGTTGCAATACTACTCTATGCCCCTGATGTATGCCATCAAAATTACCAAGGGCGATCGCTGTTGGTTTCCGAATTTCATCCGTTGAAGTTGCAATCCACACGGTTTACATTTTTACACAATTACGCCTCTAATCGATTGTATGATAATTTTATGGCATGAAACAGCTACTACTCTGTCAATTATCTAATGTTTAACGGCTCGGAATCTATTGCCACTTTTCTCATTGTCTTTGCTGCTGTTGGGATTCTCACCTGGGGATATAACCGCGCTAAAGCCTATGGCAAGTTAGGAATTTTGGCTTGGTTGCAATCAGTGGTATTGATGAGTCCTTGGTTGCTGTTTTTTGGCTTATTTGCTCTAGGTATTTACCTTAACCTGGTAGGAATCTTATTTTTACTCCTAGCTTCAGTAGGGGGTTATATCTGGCTAGGCAGAAAATTGCGGGCTGAGGGACAGGATGAAATTTTACAACAAAAAGCAGCCGAACGCCTCAAAACAGAAGCTGAAAAAGCAGAAGCTGAAAAGGAAAACAAAAATACTGTTACTGACAATGAGCAAGCTGCATCATTAGAATTAGTACCGATTCCAGATGAAGATTTAAGTAAAATTAAAGATATTTTTAGTATTGATACCTTTTTTGCCACAGAGACAATTTCCTATCAGGAAGGGGCAATATTTAGAGGTAACTTAAGAAGCGATCCAGAAAAAGCTCATGCTAGTCTAACTCAGAAATTAGAAGCCCAACTAGGAACAAAATATCGCTTGTTTTTAGTGGAAAGCCCTGAAGAAAAGCCTGTAGTAGTGGTATTACCTAGTACCAATGACCCTCAAACTACTACTTTGGCACAAAAGAATTTAGCTTTGATTTTGGCGATCGCAACTTTTGTTACTAGCTTGGAAGCTTCTGGCTTATTATTAGGTTTCGATCTGTTTAGTGATTTCAGTAAATATCAGGAAGCTATCCCTCTGAGTTTAGGAATTTGGACAGTACTTATTGGACATGAAATCGGTCACTGGGTAGTTGCTAAACGCTACAATATCCGTCTCAGTTTGCCTTTTTTCATTCCTAGTTGGCAGATCGGTTCATTTGGGGCAATTACTCGCTTTGAATCTTTATTACCCCATCGCACAGCCTTATTTGATATTTCTTTTGCGGGAGTAGCAGTAGGAGGAATTATCTCTTTGTTACTTCTGATGGTGGGAATGGTATTATCTCATCCCGGGAGTCTGTTCCAATTACCCACAGAATATTTCCAAGCATCTATATTAGTAGGAACTCTGGCTAAAGTAATCTTTGGTTCTGCTTTACACCAAACTATTGTGGATGTTCATCCTTTAGTAGTGGTTGGTTGGTTAGGTTTAGTAATTACTGCCCTTAATTTGTTACCAGCAGGACAGTTAGACGGTGGCAGAATTGTTCATGCTATCTATGGTCGCAAAATTGCGCGACGCACGACAGTGGGTACGTTAATTATCTTAGGGATTGTTTCTTTAGCTAATCCAGGAAATTCGGTCCCCTTATATTGGGCTGTATTAATTCTCTTGCTACAACGAGATTTAGAACGCCCAGCCCTCAATGAACTCACTGAACCCGATGATACTAGGGCTGCTTGGGGCTTGTTGGTATTGTTTCTGATGTTGGCAACTCTGATTCCCCTCAGTCCTAGTTTAGCTGGTCGTTTGGGCATTGGAGGATAGAATTCTTTAAGTAATTAATTATGCAACTATTAGATCGAATTCGCTTAAGTATCGCTGTAGGAATAGGGAAAATTGTTACAGGAATAGTGCGATCGCTGAAGTTAGGGGCTGCGTCTGTGTTACCAGGATCGATATCGCGACGTTTGCATCCCCGTATGCTGACTCTACTGTTTGAACAAGTAAAACAGGGAGTAATTTTAGTTGTGGGGACAAATGGCAAAACCACTACTTCTTTACTGCTGAAGACGATTTTAGAAAATCAAGGATATAAAGTAACTCACAACGCCAGTGGTGCGAATTTAATTAACGGGTTAATTGCTGCGTTGTTGGCAGATACAGATATCACTGGTAAGTTGGATTCGGATTATGCCATTTTAGAAGTAGATGAAAATGTCTTACCCTTGGTACTAAAAGACTGTCAACCTAAATATATCCTGGGGTTAAATTTATTTCGGGATCAGTTAGATAGATATGGTGAAGTAGATACTATTGCCCAACGCTGGGGAAAAGCCATTGCACCTCTGCCTGAAAGCACTACAATTATTCTTAATGCAGACGATCCGACTCTGGCTTATCTGGGACAAAACCTCAAGCAACGAGTTCTCTTTTTTGGACTCAATGAACCAGAATTATATTTAGAAGCCATACCCCATGCAGTAGATTCGATTTATTGTCCTAGTTGTGGTCATCTGTTGGACTATCAAGGAGTATATCTCTCTCACTTGGGAGACTATAAATGTCCTAGTTGTGGCTTTGCTAAGAGTGAAACAGCAATTAACTCTCAAGAATGGTCACAAATTCTCATTGGAGTCTATAACAAGTACAATACCATCGCAGCAGGACTCCTCGCTTTAGAAATTGGCATCGAGCAAGAGGTAATATTTGATACTATTAAAAACTTTAAAGCAGCTTTTGGGAGAGCAGAAGAGCTAACAGTAGATAATAAACATATTCGCATTCTCCTGTCGAAAAATCCTGTAGGAATGAATGAAACGATCCGCGCCGTCAAAGATATTAAGCAACAAGGAAAAGCCTCTGTTACTTTACTAGTTCTTAATGATCGCATTCCCGATGGTACTGATGTATCGTGGATCTGGGATGTGGATACAGAACAACTGCTGCAACAGGGAGGGACATTTATTGTCAGTGGCGATCGCACTTACGATATGGCGTTACGCTTGCAATATAGTGGAGAAGAATTGGCAGAATCAGCTAGACCTTTTGAACTAATTGTGGAAGAAGACTTATCCCAGGCTATTAATAAGGCTTTATCTTTAACTTCTAGTGAGGAAACCTTACATATTTTGCCTACTTATTCTGCGATGTTAGAGGTAAGGGAGATTTTAGTCGGGAGGAAAATATTATAGGGTTAATGGTATGATTATCTGAGAAAATCCGAATCCAAGCTGGCTAAATTACAGAGGAAACTAGAAGATAAAACTCGGAGCAAGAAGGCGAAAAGACTCGTGCTCCGAGCAATATCCAGACTCCATCAGAAAATTGCCAGACAGAGAAAGGATTGGCATTATAACGAGGCACACAGACTAGTTAGAAACTGCGATGTACTGGCTATCGAAGACCTTAAAATTCGCAATATGAAGCGAAGGAATAAACCCAAAAAGGTTGACGGGGTCTTCGTTGCTAACGGTCAAGCTTCCAAATCAGGAATAAACAAGTCTTGGAGCGATAATGGGGTAGCTAACTTCGTGCAAATACTATCCCAGGTAGCTCAAAAATACGGGACTCGAATCATCAAGGTCAATCCTAGAGGTACTTCTCAGTATTGTAGTAGTTGTTTAAATCGAGTAAGCAAAACACTTTCAGAGCGTTGGCATTACTGCGATGTATGCACTTTGAGTTGCGATAGAGACTACAACAGTGCCGTACTAATTAAAAAGCTGGCTGTGGGCAGCAGTCAGGATAAAAAGCTTCCCTCTAAGCGCAAATTTGCTTTAGTTGAGAAGAATCCCTCGCATGAGCGCGATGGGAGTGTCAATTAACCTCCTTTCTGGCAGAACAAGGCTGTTTCATTACTTAGCGATAAGAAAGAGCTACTTATTGTTAAACAAAAGTGAAAGCTGGATCTGTAAGAGCAAGATCGGAAGAAACATCTTGCAAAGTAGCAATTACTTCTCCTCTATCTGTAACACCTGGGTCAAAGATTAGGTCGGCATCTATAGTGCCTGCACCTGAAGTAAAGAAGTCTAAGTTATAAAGTTCGGCTGAACCTTGGAGTTGAATGAAATCCTGACTAGAGTCAAAGTCAGTGATTAGAGCGAAGTCAGACTCACCTCTAGTAAAAGGATCTCCGTCATCGTAGTAGACGCGACTTTCATCTCCAAGAACGAAAGTATCACTTCCTAAGCCACCTGTTAAAGTATCAACTTCACCTGCACCAAACCCTAAGTCATCATCAGTACTAGAAAGTTCAACTCCAATTAGCCTGTCATTTCCAGCATTGCCATTGAGGGAATCGTTGCCCAATCCACCTGTGAGAATATCTCCCCGTGCTCCACCACTGAGGTTGTCATCTTCAGTACCACCAAAGATTTGATCGCTGCCTCCACCACCATCAATGGTATCGTTGCCTGTTCCACCAAAGATTTGATCGTTGCCTCCACCACCATCAATGGTATCGTTGCTTGTGCCGCCATCTATAGTATCGTTGCCATTACCCCCATCTATAGTGTCATCACCCAATTCTCCGAGGATGCGATCTGCTCCAGCACCGCCATCAAGAAGATCATCCCCATCACCACCGAGAATGTCGTCTTCTCCATCATCCCCTGTAACAGTGTCATTCCCAAGACCACCAGCAATCAGGTCATTGCCACTACCGCCTGAGATTTGGTCATTGCCACTTAAACCTTGTAGGATATCATCGCCACCAAAGCCAGAGATGGTATCAGGACCTCTGCCACCAGTCAACAAGTCATTGTCTTCCGTACCATCAAGTGTGAGAGGTGAAGGGATATTGTAAAGATAGATTTCCTCGTCGTTGCCATCATAACCAGTCCAAACTACGTTACTCCCCGAAATCTGCGGGCTGTGGTCATAGTAGTTATTGTCGGTTAGTTGAGTTATTGTAGTGCCATCGTAAAGATAAATTTCAGAGTCATTGCCATCATAACCAGTCCAAACTACGTTACTCCCCGAAATCTGCGGGCTGTGGTCATAGTAGTTATTGTCGGTTAGTTGAGTTATTGTAGTGCCATCAAAGAAAAAGATTTCCTCGTCGTTGCCATCATAACCAGTCCAAACTACGTTACTCCCCGAAATTTGTGGGTCGTAGTCATAGTAGTTATTGTCGGTTAGTTGAGTTGTGGTGGTGCCATCAAAGAAAAAGATTTTCGGGCCACCATAATCAGGCTCACCAGACCAAACTACGTTACTCCCCGAAATCTGTGGACTAGAGTCATAGTAGTCGTTGTTGGTTAGTTGAGTTGTGGTGGTGCCATCAAAGAAAAAGATTTCCGAGTCACCATAATCAGGCTCACCAGACCAAACTACGTTACTACCCGAAATCTGGGGACTAGAGTCATAGTAGTCGTTGTTGGTTAGTTGAGTTGTGGTGGTGCCATCAAAGAAAAAGATTTCCGGGTCACCAATGTCAGGAGAACCAGTCCAAACTACGTTACTACCCGAAATCTGTGGACTAGAGTCATAGTAGTCGTTGTTGGTTAGTTGAGTTGTGGTGGTGCCATCAAAGAAAAAGATTTCCGGGTCACCATAATCAGGCTCACCAGACCAAACTACGTTACTACCCGAAATCTGGGGACTAGAGTCATAGTAGTTATTGTCGGTTAGTTGAGTTGTGGTGATGCCATCAAAGAAAAAGATTTCCTCGTTCCAAAAGTCAGGAGAGCCAGACCAAACTACATTACTACCCGAAATCTGTGGACTAGAGTCATTGTAGTCATTGTCGGTTAGTTGGATTATGTCTTCAAGAGGAATTGTTAGCATTTTTTTGCTCCTTGTGCGATAAGTTCATCTCTAAAATTAAGTTTGAACTATTGAAGATAGATGGATTATTAGTTAAGTGAAGATAATTACTCTGTACCTTCGATCTTGATCAATTCAAGTTCCTCGACTGATTTGCTATTTAATAACAAATTTCCGAATGTCTGTTGTACTTGCATTATTGTTACGTGACCAATCTCTTCTGGATAAAATTCGGAAAAGTTTCCGCCTGAAATTGACAGCATTATTCCAGAACTTGATTGATATTCTTAATTCGGTTGGAAGGATAATAATTTAGTCACTCTAACTTCAAGGTTAGGTTTCTTTTCTTGCTGGTTTTTAATGGTTCAGCCCTTTCAATATCTTACATCCTGAACCTTTAACACTTAATAAGAAGAGCCGAAAACCCTGATGGATTCATACTATCTTTAACTCCACTATCATTATAACTAAAGCCGATTTTAGTGAGATATATTTTGTCTTTTATGATATAAAAATTAAAGTTATTTGGATAAAACAATAACTAAGGTCCTGTTATTCCAAAAAAATCAAGATACAGAAAAACTCGGCAAGAAACTAATTTTTCAGATAGCCATTCTAAAAATAGATTAAACAAAATAGTTTTCTTGTCAAGTATTAGTATTTATCAATCTTTTTAAGCTGAACTTAACAAACAAAGTTAGGATAATTCATCTTCTCTTAATTTCTTTCATACTATGTGCAATAATGAAAAAATGGTATTATTCTATAATAATAAGGTAATACCTTGAAGATTTTGTGAGGATATTAAGCGAAATCTTGATAAATTCATCACAAGAGCCATTATTTTGATATTCAGTAGTAAATAATCACAAAAATTTTGAATAAACTCTTGCTTTTTGTTAATATCAAATTTATCAATATTGATGATAACAATATAAGTTGAATTGATTAATTATTAAAAGTTCCAAGGTGGGAATCATTAAGGCAAAGATATTAAAATCGATTAAACAACAATAAAACAGTTATAAATATTCTCGATAAGCAATTGTAAATAGCCATTAGAAAAAACCAAGGCTAAAATAGCGGAATCTTCATCAAAACTATACAAACCGTTATGAAAACTACCATAGTAAGTTTAATAGCTGCGCTTACTACCACTACTCTATCTCTTTCTACAGCAGCAGAAAACCTAAGCCATCTCAATCGACTCTTGGGAACAAAAAACTGTAATGATTGCGACCTTAGTAGTGCCGGATTGATTCATGCTAATCTGGCTGGAGCGCAATTGAGTGGTGCGAATTTGGTTAATGCTAATCTGAGTCAGGCTAACTTAGCTGGTGCAGACTTGACAGGTGCGAATCTTACTGGTGCGTCTTTGTATGGTGCAAATCTTACTGGTGCAAATCTTACTGGTGCAAATCTTACTGGTGTGGACTTGAGAAACGCTTATCTGATGAATACTCAGTTAGAAGGTGTCGATCTCGATACTGCTTATTTAGATGGGGTAAAAGGAATTTCTACAGAAGCAGCAACCCCTGAACAATTCCACCGTTGGGCTGTTAGAGAAGCAGACCGGGGTAATTATCGTGATGCGATCGCCCATTATCATAAAGCGATCGCCATTGATCCAGAGTTTGCACCAGCTTATTTAGGTTTAGGGATTGTCTATTACCGCACAGATAATGAACCACAAGCCAAAAATAATGTAGAAATTGCTGCTAAGTTGTTTGAAAAACAAGAAAATAAGCTAGGAAAAGCCACATCCGACAAATTTTTGGAAAATATGGAGTTAATAAGTCAAATGGAAGAAGATATTGAGAAAAGAAACCGGGGTATTTCCAATTTTGGTAGGTTTCTTGGTGGATTAGGTTCAATGTTACTGCGACTGATGCTTTAAGAATAGGGAAAATTTCATTAAATAAGATATAGTAGAATTCTATATTTAACTCCGTGAGCGGGAAGTCCCTCGGATTTCCGAAGGGATGAAAGCGAGCAAGACAAGTTATTGGTCGCGCGCTTTACAACTTTGAAGCAAAATCTTCATATAGCAATAAGTTTAGGTGCTATATAATATCTTTGGGCGCAAGGTATGAACCTGAATTGACCCAGGATTGGGAACTACCCAACCTAGATGCTCGACCAAGGATAAATACTCGATTGGCGGGGGCGACATACCTAGGGAAATAGAATAAGAACTGAATAAAAGATTGGTAGTAGTACCCAGGGACTCTGGGGGATTGTCGAGCTGTCGGGGATGGGGAGACTTTTCTGATTGGATGTTTTACCGCCAATAGTTTTCTTTGATAACTTGAAGTCTCCCCTATCCACCCCTGCGCGTGTTTCACGCGCTAAGGAACGCGCTTCGATGTCGAGCTGTCGGGGAACCAACGGTCAGTAGATCGAAAAGCTACTGGTATTGACTGCAAGGGGTGCGCTCAAAACTCGTTGGTAATGTTCAAAAGCGATCGCTTAAAAAATGAGAACTAAAAAAGGAAATCGGCCCTCTCTCAATGATTGATTTTGAAGACAGCACAAAAATAGGGCATTGCTGCGAATCCCTTGAAATTGAAGGTTGATTAAAGAGTATAAGAAAGGTTTTTTCTGCTTCTTGGAAATCACCTAATTTAGAGGCAAAATTAAGCCAACTTTTTCTCGATTAGATGAGTCCAATGTTCGTCACTTATTTTTTCAGAATCTAATTCAATAACAATCTCAGCTTTATAAACGGTTTCTTTTGTTTTCTTGTCTGTGACCTGAGCAACATCTTTTAAAACTAAACGATGATATTTTAATTTTTTTGGTTCCTATCGGGACTTTGACACTTTTTCGGGCTAAAAAGGGGGGAAAGCCTTGCCAGACGCCGAGTTTACCTCGAAGAGGTTTCCTCGCCTCAAACCTAGTTATATTCAGGGATTAGGTATTTTTGACCTAAAAATATTGATATATAAGGCTTTCCCCCCTTTTTGCCCTCATTTTTTGTCAAAGTCCCACTATTTAAATACAGCTTTTATTTCTGTTCTATTTTCGTATTGTTTCTGGGATAAAATCTTAATTAAAGACTTAGCTTTTTCTTCATCTTTGCTGAGTTTTTTCTCTAATTTTTCTAAGTCCGATTTCTTTCTAGCAAAACTTTCTATAATTAGCCATCTTTGTTTTATACCACCATAATTACTTTCCTTTTCTACAGCTTTATAACCTTCTATATCGGTATCAGTAAATTGAGATTATGGGATATCTTTTACATAAATTTGAGCAGCTTTAATGGATAATGGGACTCTAGTTATCCATTTTAAATCTTTAACTATGAATAAATTTTTTGCACTATCAAGTGCGCTATCTGCTACAAATATACTTGCCAAATCTACTGGCTTTTTAAAATTAGATATAAGTGAGGCAAATTTAGCCTTATCACTATCGTTACCATTTCCACATTGAAAGAATAAAGGAACACCATTGTCGCCACTAACTATTAAATTAATTAAGAACTGTTTTAAATCTGGTCTTTTATCTTTAGAATGACCGTGGACTATTCTAATAGGTGTTAGTTCATTATTCTATACGGTCTAGTTTGAGGGCGAGGGATGCCAATAAATTTTCACGGTTCGCTCATTTTAAAATTTAGTCTGACTGATCTGCCAACCAAATTATCAAGGGTTGAAGAATCAAATAAGGCGATCTCGAAGAGATCGCCTTATTTGATTTCCTCGCTTCAAGCGCTCCCACTATATCTTCTCAAATCTTTATACAATCAGCGGTTTCGCCATTATAATTCTGAATGACTCAGAAAGGGGGAGCGAGAAGCGAGGAAATTGGCATCGTCACCATTTTTTGGGAAGCCGAAATATACTTAGGAAATGCTACATTTATAACTCGCGGAAAAGGGGCTGAATAGTGCATCAGTCTTTGGTTGGAAAGAGCGATCGCTATTGTCGGGTGCGTTCCTTCACACAATTGGGACCTCGATATTTATGATCTACCTGGAACGCACCACTCATTGCCATATTTTCGGTGGATTACGCGCTTCGCGCTTTCCACCCTACGATTGATGTTGATGATTGAGTGTGATCGCTTTTGTAGAGTAGTCTGCGTTTTTTCTGATGAATAATAAATAGATGTTTGCTAGTTGACTGCTGTTTTTTTAGCTTGGTTTTGATTCTTTTTTGTTGAGTAGTAATAGATTTTTTAATGCTAGAGATGGCAGATTTCAGTTCTTTAGTTTGGGTTTTCCGCAACTCTTTAATACTTGAATGTTTGCCTTTAAGGTCGTGGTAAACATTGCGAACTGTAGTGCTATCTACTTGAAACTCATTCTGTAGCCTTTTCTCAATGCTGCCTATCTTTTCTCCTGCCAATAAAGCCATGTGCATTTGCTTCTCAATAGCAGAGTAAAGACTAGCCATTGATTCGAGAAACGGGTAGATATTAGAGGGGAGTAAGGTTTGATATGTTGGCATATTTTTATTGTCCCCAATTTTCTGGCTCTAATTGAGCCAATTTCTTTAAGTTCTCGAGAAAGTGCTGCTACATTTTTACGGCTTCTCATCGAATGTAGTTTGGCACTAAAAACAGTAATAATTTCGAGAACATCTTTGACTAATTCCGACATCACGAGCATAGAGGATGGTTAACCCATCGTCTTCTTTATCTTTAAGAATATCGGTTAGGTCGTATCTTCTATGCCCTCCCTCTGTTCTCGTTGAGGTCCTGAGTGCCTTCTTTTCCCCAACGCCTCAAGGTGTCTGTAGATACCCCTAATAGATATGCTGCTTCTGAGCTACTTAACTTGGGCATAGATGATTTTAATTAACTATACCTAAGTTTACCTAATTATTTATTGTGCAGCACGTAGCCGATCGGGTTGGGAAATAGAATGGGATCACACTAAAGCAGCGATCGCTTCAAGCTCTTTTTATTATTACTAAACGGTTTAGTTTAACTATTTTGGCGCCTTTGCGGTGCGCGATCGCTCTTCTGAACCACCAACTACTTTTGACTGCACCCCGAGTAGTCAGAGAGGTTTTCTTCCTCGATAACTTTTTTTTCTTTCCCTTGTTTTCATTGTTGTCCACATTGCAACATAGATTACAATGCCGCTATAAATGCAATTTGATCCTATGGCAAGCTTAACTATCCGTAATCTCGAATCACAAATTAAAGCTCTGTTGAGTATTCGTGCTGCTCATCATGGTCATTCAATGGAAGAAGAAGCACGACAAATCTTACGCGCTGCTCTACTGGAAGATGCTCAGTCCCCACAAAACTTAGCTGAAGCAATTCAGAATCCCTTTGCCCATCATGGAGGAGTTGACGATCTGCCTACTACGCCACGTGAACCCATGCGGGAACCAGTTCAATTCGAGTCATGATCGTCATTGATACGAATGTCTTATCTGAACTAATGAAATCGCAACCCGATCAATCCGTTTTGCGATGGATTGCAACCCAAAAAGCAACAAACCTTTTTATTACTGCTTTAACTCAAGCTGAAATTCTCTATGGCTTAGAACTTTTACCAGAGGGGAAACGGCGCACTGCCTTAATACAAGCGGCTCACTCTATGTTCGATTTCGATTTTGCCCGACGTATTCTCACTTTTGATTCCGATGCCGCCCAACGATTTGCCGCGATCACGCAGTGCATCGCATTGCGTGATCGCTGTCAAGAGAAGAAAGATTGGTCGTCCGATTTCTCAGATTGATGCTCAAATTGCTGCAATTTCTAGTTGTCATAATGCTCCTCTGGCAACGGGAAACGTATCTGATTTTGAGCAATGCGACATCAAAATCATCAATCCTTGGGAACAGGGTTAGTTCGATATTTCCTCCCTCACACTATCTTGCGTCTTCTCTGATTCTTGACTGACTTTGCCTATTTCTTCTTCCAGAATCTGAATTGCTCCACTAATCCGCAATAAAGTATCCCGCAGATTAGCTTGTTTCGCCTCTAATTCTGCCATTACCTTTTGTCCCGACTCAAATTCTGCTTTCAGTTCGGCGAGGCGTTTTTCTAGTTGTTCTTTCATGTACCTTTAACTTTTAAATTCCTGGTCATAAGTAGTTGGACAAAATTAATTGTATAATTCAGAATTAAGTAGTCAACTTTGTTGGTTAAGACGCGATCGCGAAGAGATTAGTTAGTCGTAGAGCCAATGAATATAAGCAGCGGTATAAGAATTTTCCCAATCCAGACAGGTAATGAGATACATTTCTGATTTAACTCAAGAGACATTAAAACTTTTAAAACGAATTTATCGTCATAGTAAATATTATCAAGTGAGACAGAGAGCGCACTGTATTCAGTTAAGTTATCAGGGTTACTCTATAGCAGAATTAATGAGAATATTTCATCTTATGTCGTAACACAATTTATAACTGGTTTAATGCTTGGGAATCATCAAGATTTGCGGCACTTTATAATCATCCAGGACGGGGAAGAAAAAAACTCTTAAATGCTAATCAAGAGCAACAAATCAAAAAATGGGTAAAAGAGACTCCCAAGAATCTGGAGAAAGTTCAAGAAAGAATAGAAAAAGAATGGGGAATTACAATAAGTAAAAAAACGATAAAAAGAATAATAAAAGCAGCTTGTATGGGCTGGTATAGAATCAAAAGAAGAGTAGGAGGAAATCCCTCACCTGAATTTTACGAAAAAAAAGTCAAGGAATTAGATGAATTAAAAAAACAAGAGTCAAGAGGAGAAATTGAACTTAGATATGTAGACGAAAGTGGCTTTTGTTTAATTCCATATATACCTTATGCTTGGCAAGAAAAGAAGCAAAAAATAGAAGTCAAGAGCCAAAAAAGTAAACGATTAAATGTCTTAGGGTTTTTGACAAGACAGAATGAACTAGAAGTATATACTTTTCAATGCAGCATTAACAGTGATGTTGTAATAGCCTGCATAGATAAGTTTTGTGAGAAAATCACTAAAAAAACTGTGTTGATAATGGACAATTCCTCTATTCATCAAAATAACCTTTTATGGAATAAGGAAGACGAATGGGCAAATAAAGGGTTGGAAATTTTCTTTTTGCCTAGCTATTCTCCTCAACTGAATATCATAGAAATATTCTGGCGATTTATTAAATATCAATGGCTAAAAATAGATGCTTATGAGAGTTATTCTACCTTGGTTGAAGCTGTAGAAGATATCCTAGTAAACTTTGGTACAAAATACACAATTAATTTTGTCTAGGTACTTATTGGGGAGTCATATAGGGGCAACCAGGAACAATCACCTTTTTTTCATCCCCATCCACACAGACGAGTTTCTGGCTAGTTTTATTGGTAAATGTGTTTATTTCTTCTATTGCGGGAGCGAAACACGCGCCTGTGAGAGACTCATATCAAATCCGGTTAAATGAACTCGGTATAATTTGAGAAGGTGCGTTCTCCAATTACTATACTTGGGGTGATTTTTGGCGGCGGAGTCCGGGTTTATCCATTACCCATATTTCTCCCCCCAAATGCGATCTCGAAGAGGTCAGCTTTCGCTGCGCCTTCGGCGCGCCCCGCGAAGCGGCTCGCCATAGAGAAAAAGCTTACTGCATCTATGTTTGACCCTGGTGTTAACTCCTGCTGCTTTC
>JASJEK010000154.1 GCA_030064915.1 Xenococcaceae cyanobacterium MO_234.B1 | reverse complement strand
TGACTTTGCCAATACCTTTTTTGTCAGAAAAAGTGATATATTTCCTATCGTCTGATAATTTCCAGCCAGTAGTTTTGTATTCTACTGAACGAGAATATTTCTTGAATTTGGGAAAACCTGTCTTGGTGCGCGTTCCCTTGCTCGGGCAACCCGAGCGGGGTCGCACCGCTTTTTTACCAGGAATCTTTTTTTTACAGTTGTTATAGAAACGAGATATTGCTGCCCACGCTCTATCCGCACTTGATTGACGTGCCATAGAGTTTAATTCCGCAGCAAAAGGAAATTCAGCAGCTAAAACTTTGCAATATGCACTCAAGTCATATTTGCCCACTCCTTTGTTATCCATCCAATAGCGCAAAGCTTTATTGCGGATAAATTGAGCAGTTCTAATTGCTTCATCCATTGCCAAACACTGTTTTCGCTTGGCGTATATCTTCATTTCTAAAACCAGCATAATTTTATGCTACCATATCAGCGTAAAATTATCAACCAGTTTATAGTAGAGACGGCGGATAAATCCGCTGCCTTGTTTTCATGAGGGGCTGTCATCTGGGGAAACCCCAGACGTTTATACGCCCCGTCTCCGAGATGAATCATCGGAGCTAGAATCTGCGTTTAATTCCCGTAACATTATCTACCGACCATCTCAGGAGTCCCTACTAGCTCTTTAATAATTTCATCTATATCAGATAATATTTGATTCTGACCTATACCAGAATTAGCAGCTATTAAAGACTCTATCTCTTCTGAATTTTGTCTAATTATATTTAAGCTATCTTGTAAAGGTTGTAAGTTTTCTTCATAAAATAATATTTGGGCTTGTAAGTTATCTATTAATATCTTTATCCGTTGACAATCTTGTTGTTTCTCATTAAATTTTTGATTAATTTTATCGTATTCAAGGGTTTGTTGTTGAACATCTTGTTCTAATGTTTGAAGAACTTGTTTGAGATGTTCTATTTCTTCCTTAGTTTGCTTTTCTTGTTCTTGTAATGCTTCTTGCTGTCGCCATAAGTTAGCCTTGATTGGTTCTAAATTTATAGATTGTAATTCAGCTTCTAGATCGACTTTCCCCTGGCGACGTTTTAAAATGCGTGAATGTTGAAGTAAAATTTCATGCCTTTCTTTTAGAGAACGACGTTGCCCAACTAAAGTTTCATGTAACATTTTTTGAGCTTCTTTTTCTTCAGATAGCTCTTGTTCAAGAGCTAAGCGATCAAACTCATTAGCTTCTTGTATTTTAGTTTCCAATTCTTTCACTGCTTGACATTGCCAACTTAACTCCTCTTCTTGTTCATTGACAAATCGAGCAACTTTTTCCAAATCCTTCTGAAGAGCATTAACAATTGCTTCTAATTCTGGTAAAGGCATATTTTCTAAATCATCGAGATTTATTTTTTGTGATAAATTGACATCTGATGATTCAATTCCCAAACGAGAAAAAGATTCTTGAGTCTCATTATAAAACTGTTGCTGTGCCGAAAAAAAATCCAGAAATTGTAGTTGATTACTTAGCGACTCTTGAGCAATTAGTTGTTTATTTTGAGTTTCTTCCAGGGATTGAATGGCTGAGTCTAACTCTCGTTTTAGATTTGCCAATTCCGTTTCATATTGAGTGGCATTATTTTTCTCTTGTTGAATATCTTTTTTATATTGCTCTAATTTTTGCCAATGTCTATCTAAATATTCCTGCTGATTATTAATAGCATTAAATACTAAACACAGTTTTTCTGGGATGAAATCTGAGGAATTAGTTTCTAGGGATAAAGAATTCAGTAAAGTTTGTAATTGATTAATTTGAGATTCATTAAGGATTCTATTATCTCTAATTTGCTGCTCTAAAGAATTTTGCTCTCCTTTAAGTTGCTCCCATGCCTTCTCTAATTCTTGACTTTTAGCCTGAAATTCTAAACGAATTTTTTCGGCTTCTTCTTTTTCTTTTTGAGCTTTATCTAGCTCTTCCTCCATCTTTTCTAATTGTTCTAAACGAGTTTCCATTTCTATTTCTCGTTTACTTAACTCTTCACTTTGAATAGTTAGAGATTCTTTCCATACTTCAATTTCCTCTTCTTGACTTTGGGTTTTTTCTAGCAGTCGAGAGAAAATCTGTAATACCCCTAGGATTTCTTTAGAAGCAGATTCTAATTTTCCTTGAACTTGTCGATTGACTATATCTGCGATTACCAAAGCACCGTCACCCAGATTGCTGACATCTTCAATCTCAATAAACTCGTTACCAGATATAGTACTCCAACTACGGTCATTGCGCTGACCAGCTAGAAGCTTGAGTTTCGTCTCAACCCCCCCCATAAACCCCTTACTTTGTCTTTGTACTTCTGCCAAATATCGCACTCTTGCAACCCTCTTGTGTTTTATTAGACTCAAACGAAAACAAACTTAATTTTTCTTGATAGCTGAAAAACTGATGTATTTTGATCCCTTAAGTACATTTAGTAAGTACATTTAGTGTCATCCGTTACTAGCGATCGCCATTAGACTCCTGAAAGCTACCTCGCTAAGTATCGTCATTCTTCTATTAAAGATTTTAATAATCATTTAAACAGTTTAACTAAAACTCAAATATTTTATACAACTAGCATAACCAGCATCAGAATTCGTTGCCAAGGGATTTCAAAAATGGGATAGAGATTTATTTTTTAGCAATCTGGATTATTTTAGTTAGACTTTCAAGTCTAACTCTCGACTTATACAGATGTCTGAAATAACCAGCTAAAACCTGAATCTCCAAGAAATTGTGTAAGTTAGAATGTGGCAATTGAGGAAAATGTAGAGTATATTCTGAATCAGAGAGATAATAAAACATATAGTTATGTGTTACTTGCTCTCTATTTGAAGGTTAAAGACGATTTGCTTAGCTAATTCTGAGTTCTATTACCTTAAGAAGTTCTTAGGTCTAAACTCAGTAGAATTACTTAGGAAAACGCCAGTCAAATTCATAAGACTTAAAGAAAAAACCAAGAGTTAACATTGAGATTCATGATTGTCAAAAAAATAGACTAATTCAAGATAAATGACTATAAAAGATTCAGGAAAAATCTAATTTTCCTAATCTAGATCAAACAAGTCATATTGACAACAACGTAAACTTTAGATAAGCAAGTATGAATTTTTGCAGTATAGCGTGTTATGAGCAAAGTTCTAATCGTGGAAGATAGTTTGGCACAAAGACAGATGATTTCAGATTTACTCAAAGGAAGTGGGCTAAAAGTTGCCGTAGCTTGCGATGGAGTAGAAGCTTTAGAAAATCTAGAAAAGTTTAACCCCGACATTGTAGTTATGGATATTGTCATGCCACGGATGAACGGTTATGAACTGTGTCGTCGTCTGAAATCCGATCCTAAAACCCAAAATGTACCAGTGGTAATGTGTTCTTCCAAAGGGGAAGAATTTGATCGTTACTGGGGAATGAAACAGGGTGCTGATGCTTATATTGCGAAACCTTTTCAACCAGTGGAATTAATCGGAACTATTAAACAGTTACTGAGAGCATAATTTTATTGGCTATTGAGATTACTGATTTAGATTCGGGTATCAACTATCATCAACAAATCCAACTATGGAAAAGCTTATGGTTATTAATCCCGACTTTTTTACTGGAAATGAGCAAAAACTTTCTCTAGAACTACAAACTTTAGAGAATCCTGAAGGTGAACTTCACTTAAGATTTTATCTAGCTTCTGGTAAAGAATTTGCTTTGCCAGCAACAGGTATCGTAGAAGTGACCCAACTAACTCCTGATGATATTGCTCCCATTCCTAATGCTTCTCCCTTACTACTGGGAACAATCAATTTGAGAGGCAAAATTGTTTGGGTGGCAGATCTAGGTCAATTTTTAGGAGAATCAAAAGCAGTAAATACAGATAGACCGACAATTCCCATAATTGCCATTGAAAATCAGGAACAGGTATTAGGTCTAGCAATTGAAGTAATAGGAGATATAGATTGGTTAGATGTAGAAACCTTAGAAACTACTTATAATCTACCCGATAGCATAGCTCCTTTTGTTTTGGGGCAATGGCAAGAGAAAAATTTGGAAAATAGAGGTTTGTATCTGTTGGATTCTGCCAAAATCCTTCGTTCTGCAAGATGGGCTGCCTAATACTAATATCTAGTACTAATATCTAATACTAATATATGGACACCTCAATCATATCTGTTAAAACTTATAGCAATTCTCAGACTTATGAAGTACAGTATTTTTTCCCTTTACCCCGCGCTTCGGGGGAGATTTTAAGTTAATTTTTGAGTTACAACAGTTATCTGAATAGGATATTTCTCCCCCGAAGCGCCCTTTTCCCCAAACACAACCAAGGTGTCCCTCACGCTTTACGAGAAACGCTATATACTGACTTGCTACATAAATACCTATAAATCATGTTATACAAAATCCATAATTTAACAGCCATGGAGGGTCACAGCTAATAGGCAATTATAGCTTACTAAAACAACTTCAATTAACTTGACAAAAAAAATGGCATCAAAAATTAATTATTCACAAGAATACGGACAGGCAGAAAAAGAATATTTACAAGGAAACTTTACACAAGCTGCTGAAATTATCGATCACCTAGTAGCAGAATTCCCTGATAATCCTAATGTACTGCTGCTACGGGGTCATATATATTGTGGGGTTCAAAATTATGAGACAGCCCAACAGCAATATGAATCAGTGTTAAGGTTAAGTAAAGATCAAGAGTTACGGAACTTGGCAACCCAAGGAATTGGACAGATAGAGCAACTGCAGCAACAATTTGAAGCCCTAGCATCAGATTATGATGAGCATGAAACAGGAAAATGGGACAAGTTTGACTTCAATAATGATGAGTTCATCGTAGATGATGATGATTCAGACAATGACCTGAATTTAGAATCAGAGGATACATTCGATAATCCCTTTAATCTGGAAGAAGATGATTTAGAGAATTTGGATGAATTAGATTCTCATGATATTTATGAGGAGGATCCTTTTGCTCAATTTGGAGCGTCTGAGGCAGAAAATTTTGCCGATGAACCCAGTAGTGATCAATCATTGGAAACGGCATTAGAGTCGGACAATTTAACAACGGAGAATAACTCCAAGCATAATTCTGTATATAACAGTCCAACCTTTATGGTGGAATCAGACGATGAAGATTTACCATCAGAATCTTTTGATGACAATGAGGAGCTTGATGTAGATCGAGAAAGTTTGGCTGAAGACAATTACGATAACAATTATTCAGAATATTCAGAATTTGAAGAAAATTTAGATTTAGAGATAGATACAGTCTTAACAGAACCCCATGGTGCTGACAATTCTGGTAGTTTTAGTATTAGCGACGCTTCAGAGCAGGATGGGTTGGACTATCAAGACGAATTAGAGTTTGATGAAATTGATAGTAGCTTTTTTGATTTAGAAGAATTAGAACAAGGTCTTCCTGATACTGGTTTATTTAATGTTGTCGAAAATGATGGCGAAGCTAGTTCGGGGTTATCTATTGCAGCCCAGGAAGAAGAATCAGACTTATTCAGTATAGGAAATATTAAAGCTGAAGGTCAAAATAGCCTGGATACGGTTTTAGAGTCTGAACTACTAGAACCCACAGTAGAAGTCCAACAAGGATTGCTAGGAGGATTTATTAATTCTCCGATGTGGAAAAAGCAGTTTACTACTGCTTGTGCAACAGGAATTATTTCGGCGATCGCTGTATTCGGTATCGGAATAGCTGGTATTAACTTTATCAATCAAGATTCGGAAGAGAAAAACTTGCTCTTTGCTATCAAAACCAGTGCTTTGATGTCTCTGATAGCTGGGGTGACTAGTGCTGGAACATCTATGTTTTTTGGTGGATTTATTACCAAACACGTAGAACAATCCACCAGAAATCTACAAAGTCAATTTGAAGATGTTTATCAAGGGAATTTGAATGCTAAAGCGACGGTTTATTCTCAGGATGAATTGGGCCATTTAGCTACTGGTTTCAATCGTATGACCAAGGTAATTTTAACTACGACTCAAGAAGCTCAAAGAAGAGCAGAAGAGACAGAACAAGCTAAAGAAGACTTACAACGCCAAGTTATTCGATTACTGGATGACGTGGAAGGAGCAGCAAGAGGGGACTTAACGGTACAAGCAACGGTAACAGCCGACGTACTGGGTGCGGTTGCAGATGCTTTTAACTTAACCATTCAAAGTCTGCGAGAAATTGTCCGTCAAGTGAAACAAGCAGCAGAACAAGTAAATAAAAGTTCTACTGATAGTGAGTTATTCGCTCGTAACCAATCTAGCGATGCGTTGCGGATGGCGGAAGAATTGGCAGTTACTCTAAACTCGGTACAGATGATGACTGAATCTATCGAGAGGGTAGCAGAAAATGCCCGGGAAGCAGAAGAAGTTGCTCGCTCCTCCTCCGTCACAGCACTCAAAGGTGGTAAAGCGGTAGAAAGTACGGTAGCTGGAATTTTCCAGATTCGAGAGACGGTATCAGAAACGGCTCGTAAGGTAAAAAGACTCGCAGAAGCTTCTCAAGAAATCTCGAAAATTGTCCTGTTAATTTCTCAGATTGCAGAACGAACCAACCAATTAGCACTTAATGCTTCGATTCAAGCAGCAAAAGCTGGTGAAGCAGGTCGTGGTTTTGCAGTGGTTGCGGATGAGGTACGGCAATTAGCAGATAGGTCTGGTAAATCTTTGAAAGAAATTGAGCAGATTGTATTACAAATTCAAAGTGAAACTGGATCAGTAATGACAGCAATGGAAGAGGGGATTCAGGAGGTTATCGACGTTACCGATAGGGCGGAACAAGCGAAAACAGCACTGGAAGATATTATTCAGGTATCTAATCGTATTGATACTTTAGTTCGCTCTATCACGGCTGACACGGTAGAGCAAAGAGAAAATTCTCGTGCAGTAGCACAGGTAATGCAATCGGTAGAGTTAACGGCTCAAGCAACTTCCCAAGAGTCGCAACGAGTAGCTGGTTCACTACAGAGCTTAGTTAGTATTGCTCGTGATTTACTATCTTCTGTAGAACGGTTCCGCATTGACAAAAGTGAAGAATAGGAGAAGAATAGGAAATTTTAGTCGATTGTGGTCTTGATTTTTTACTGATAAGATACAACAGATGAAAAAGAGAGCAACGGCTAATGGCTAGTACAGCAAAATTAAATGGTGGACTGAGACTGTGGCTGCAAAGAATAATAGCAGCAATATTTTTGGCTGGACAAACGGTGGTGCATTTGTTAAAAGCTAAGATTAATCGTCGTAACACTCTCGAACAAATGGCAGTAGTCGGCCCTGATTCCTTGGGAATAACAGTAGTTACGGCTTCTTTTGTGGGTATGGTGTTTACCATTCAGGTAGCAAGAGAATTTCTTGATTTTGGTGCAGGACAAGCCGTAGGAGGAGTACTGGCTTTAGCTCTGACTAGGGAGTTAGCTCCTGTAATAACCGCAGTAGTAATTGCTGGAAGGTTAGGCTCGGCTTTTGCAGCAGAGATCGGGACAATGAAAGTGACAGAGCAAATTGATGCTCTTTATATTCTTAAAACTGATCCTATTGATTATTTAGTATTACCCCGTGTTTTAGCTTGCTGTTTGATGTTACCTATTTTGACAGTTATTTTTCTGATTATTGGGATTTTAGGGGGCTTAATTGTTTCTAATAGTTTGTATGGCATCTCACAGGTGGTTTTTCTCGATTCTATCCAGAATTTTCTGGAAATTTGGGATTTATGTAGTGCTCTTATCAAGGCAATAGTATTTGGCGGATTGATCTCAATTATTGGTTGTAGCTGGGGATTAACCACGACAGGTGGGGCAAAAGGGGTAGGGCAATCAACAACTACAGCAGTAGTAACAGCATTATTAGCTATTTTCATTGCTAACTTTTTCTTGTCCTGGATAATGTTCCATGGTCTAGGAAGTGGTTTTGTAGGATGAAATATATTGAAATATATACAGTCAACAGTATATATGGCTACTTATTTTATTATCTAAAACAAGTATTCTTAGATATAGGGAAGTTTCAGTACTGTTTTTTTCCTACATAGAAACCTTTAGCTTTTAATGGCGAAGCGAGATACATTTCCCGTTATTTATTCAACTCTTGCTCCCCAAGCATTAGTAAACAGTGTGTTGTCTCAGTATAATCTTGATACTGTGACGAAATGCTTGCTGTGGCATCGTGGACTGAGTGACATATATTTGGTAGAGACGCGCCAAAAATCTTATGTTTTGAGGGTATCCCATCATCATTGGCGTTCTCAATCAGATATTCAATTTGAATTAGAGTTACTAGATTTTTTGCATCGTAACTGTCTGCCAGTAGCTTATCCCCTTTACACCAAAGGAGGTATGCTTTTAGTGACAATTCCCGCTTTAGAAGGCGATCGCTATGCAGCTTTATTTCCCTATGCTCCTGGAACAATACCCCTAGGGGATTTGAATATCAAACAAAGTCAAACTTTAGGCAAGACTCTGGGAAAACTTCACCAAATAGCCAGTAAATTTCGGAGTGATATCCAGCGTCAGGCGTTAACGACAGAATATTTACTAGATAATTCTTTTAGCATTATTGCTCCCTTTATTGAAAAAAAGAGAGAAGATATAGCTTATTTGGAAAATGCGATCGCAAGAATTAAACAGCAAGTAGCCAATATACCGCAACAACCGCCTTTTTGGGGTATTTGTTGGGGGGATCCCCACAGTGGCAATGTTCACTTTACCGCCGATCATCATATTACTTTGTTTGATTTCGATCAGTGTGGTTATGGTTGGCGCGCTTTTGATCTAGCCAAGTTTTTACAGGTATCTTTAAATGCAGGAATTAGTAGAAAAACTCGCGATGCTTTCTTTGAAGGCTACAGTAAAGTACAGAGTTTGACTTCTCAAGAATGGGATTCTTTACAAGCTTGGACCCAAACTGCTCATATTTGGTCCTGGTCTATTAGTATTAATGCAGCAGCAATCCATTGTTGGTCAAGATTAGACCAAAGCTACTTTACCAAACGATTACAGCAACTTAAACGATTAAGTTCCCATGATTGGCAGTTATTTTAAACTAGAGGTTTAAATGAAGAGTAAAAGCCGACTGGAGCGCCAAAAAAAACAGTATGAGAGGCTTGCCACCCTAATTGACTCTATCTATGCTCTAGTATTAGTAATACTTGTTACTTATCTTCCAATACCTTCTGGAGAAGAATGGAGCGGTGGGACATTAACTGAATTTTTGACTAGCCAAAAAGGGGATTTATTTCCTGTGATTATTGCCTTTGTTCTCTTGACGATTTACTGGATTCAGAACAACAATTTGTTTGGCAACTTAGTCCGCACCGATGCCGTTCATACCTCAATATCGCTTTTGCAGATTTTATTGGTTTTTTTGTATCTTTATGCGGTCATTTTAGGAACAGAACCTAACTTTGAAGGTAAACCTGGTGTACTTGCTCTACAGAGTCTCACAGCAGCTTTGATTGGCATTGCTGGAGGAATAAGCTGGTTTTATGCTCAACAAAATCATCGCTTACTCTCAAATGAACTAACAGAAGCAGAGATAAGAGAGATGAAACTTAGTTTACTAGGAGAACCAATTACCGCTCTGATAACTTTTCCCTGTGCTTTTTTAGGAGGGATAGCTTGGGAAATTGCCTGGTTTAGTTACCCTTTGGTAATTCGGCTATTGCAGCGTTTCATCAAGGTATAAATCACTCAATCGCTAAACTGGGTTTAACAATTGCTGGCACAATACGTTGACACGCCATTTTCCCCCCACCAATATTTCTCGCTACAGGACCAATTTGTAAAGCAGCTAAACCACCCATGATAAAAAAGTTG
>JASJEK010000009.1 GCA_030064915.1 Xenococcaceae cyanobacterium MO_234.B1 | reverse complement strand
TCACTCATCCAATTGGGATTAAACCACTCACTTAAACCAGCTTCTAGTTTAATGGGTAAATCTAGGATATCTGCTATTTGATGAGCAGTTTGAATAGCTCGCAAGAAGGGAGAAGAGAAGATATGATTAATATTTTGTGATTGGAGTCTTTTTCCTAGTTTGTGTGCCTGAAGCAACCCATCTTCTGATAGAGGAGGGTCATAGCGTCTTTCTGCTGTATTAAACCATTCTGGATAGACAAAATCAAAACGATTTCCGTGGCGAGCAATCCATACTGTTCGATTCATCAACAATTATCCAAAGCGACTGGTAACTTTTCCTAAGATTTGGTCTAATTTTATTGCACCATAAGAACGGCTATCGGTACTTTCTAGAGTGTTATCTCCTTGCAAGAAAAAACTGCCATCTTTTTCTATAGATACGATTCTTTTAACTATAGGAAAGTGGGGCAAATAAGGATGGAATGCAACGATGATGTCTCCGATTTGTGGTGCAGATTTATTATAAGCATTGATGTCGAGGAGGATTTCGTCTCCTGGCTGTAATAGGGGTTGCATAGATGCTCCTGTAATACGGAGTCTTCTACGTTTTCTGAGTAACCAGAGTATTATTTCTTGGGGAGTAGCGTCTTTTAGAGATTTTTTCATCTATGGGGTAATTTGTGAAACTAAATTAAGTAACTGTGTCTGTAATAAACTATTTGTACTATCTATAAATATTCTATAAATTCTATAAATATTTTAGAGATCAATCCTAGATACACAAGTTTACTAAATGATCTTACTTAGTTTGATTTTAATTCTATTATTAGGATTTATTGGTGGTCAGCTTGCGCGACGCTTTGGCGCACCTCCACTAATTGGGATGATTGTTGTGGGGATATTATTAAGTCCTCAAATGACTAATCTTATTGACAATACTGTCTTAGAAATTGCCGATGACTTACGGACTATGGCAGTGATGGTGATTTTAATGAGAGCCGGATTAGGATTAGATAAAGAAAAATTAATTCAACAGGGGAGTGTAGCTTTAAGGTTAGGGTTTTTACCTGCTATTACTGAGGCTTTTGCTATTGCGATCGCAGCAATATTTATCTTTAATTTTGATTTTATTACAGGATTACTATTAGGTTGTGTAATAAGTGCAGAATCTCCTGCTGTTATCGTTCCAGGAATGTTAAGGCTGAAAAGTTTAGGCTGGGGAGTGGAAAAAGGTATTGCAGATGCAATTTTAACAGGTAGTGCTTTATCTGATGTTTTGGTATTACTATTGTTTAGCCTAATTTTAAATTTCTTAAGTCAAGAAACTATTAGTAATAGTGCAATTTGGTTACTACCATTACAAGTAATAATCCAAATTATTGTGGGAGTAATCATTGGTTATATTATTGCTAAGATAATTATTTTTGTTATTGTCAAACAAAATTTTACTCAAAACTCCATACAAGATACTTTAATTACGGCTACTATAGCATTATTAATTGTCCTTATTGCTGCCACTTTTCCTTACTACTCTGGCTATTTAGCAGTGATGTCTATGGGCTTTTTCTTAATTGAATTTGACCCGCCTTTAGCCAGAAGATTACGTTATGAGTTTAATCATCTTTGGATAGTTGCAGAAATCCTATTATTTGTTTTGATGGGTGCTAGTATTCAACTAGAAGTTCTAGAAAATAATCTTGTACCAGGTATTATTTTACTGGCGATCGGGTTACTATTAGGGCGGACTATTGGCTGGTATCTTGCTACTGTAGGAAGTAATTGGACTTGGCGAGAAAAGTTATTTCTCCTACCAGGAAACTCCGCTAAAGCTACGGTACAAGCAGCGATTGGAGCTATTCCTCTAAGTAAAGGTATAGTAGGAGGGGAAATTATACTTGCGATCGCAGCTTTATCAATTTTAATTACTGCTCCTCTTGGTGCATGGGCAATACCCACTTTTGCCGATAAACTGTTAACCAAAGACAGTGTTGATCCAACTAAAATAGCTACGACAAACCAAACCGTATTATTAGCTGCTATAGATACTTCTGAGCTTGCTACAGTAGTTTTAACCAAGGTTGCTGACTTGGCTCGACGGAGTAACGGAAATGTGATAGTGCTTCATGTAGCAAATAATTCCACAGAAACAGAGATTATTAATTTACAGCAACTCACTTCTCGTTTATTACTCGATATTCGTCATCAGTTTATCACTACAATGGGTACAATTCCTGAAGTAATTATTGACACTGCGGAAGTCTATCAAGTAACAGAAATTGTTATGGGTAAACGAGAAAACAAATCTTGGCAAAAGATACTACTTGGTTCTGTCTCTCAAGCTGTTTTAGAAACCAGCACTATTCCTGTAATGCTAATAGTATAGGGGAAAACCATTCCCGTTCCCGTGCCAAACAACGTGAGTTCGATAAAAACATAAATTATTAGTTTCTCAAAGAAATAATGCTGGTTTCAGCTTACGAAAGAATAAGGCTTTGAGCCTCTCTCTGTCGAACTCACGTTGTGGAAGGAAGATAAGACTTAATTATCTTCTGCTCCAGAAGAGCCATCATCTTGGACTATTAGCAACGAACACGGAGCGTAATGAACGATGTAATTACTGACGCTTCCAAGAAATATTGCTGCTAGACCTCTCCGTCCACGGCGTCCTAAGACAATTAAATCGGCTCCCCAATTCTTGGCCACTTCCAGAATCTTGTGTTCGGGTTTGTCAGCCTGGCAATTCCATTCTGTAGAAATGCCCTGCTCTGTCGCTATGTTTCCATACTCAGCTAACCACTGATTAGCTTGTTGTAGGCTCTCTTGGTATCTTTTCTTGAAATCTTCCGTAGTTTCACTATGGTACGAAGCAGATTGAATCCAAAAGGGACTGTCGGGGGTAAGGCAGTAGAATAGCATCAGAGAAGCACCGCTTTGCTTGGCGATTGCTCTAGCCCGTTCAAATATTACTTTACTCAGAGGCGAGTGGTCTAGAGCAACTAAGATCTTTTTATATTCCATGTCTTCGTCCTCAAAAACTTTGCTTTTATTTAGATAATAGGTCACAGGTACCCTAATTTAACGTGAGTTCGGAGTTCGGAGTTAACGATAAAATCAGTAAAATTCATTACCGACAAAAAAACTCAAAAGATTTTTTCAGGTAGCCTTCTTCTCAAACCCTCTTGATAAATAGCATTCAGGCTTAAGTTGTCCTCAATGGTGGTTAACCAATTTTGGGCATCACCACCAGTTCTCTGACTAGAGTTCTGCTTGAGTTCTCTGACTAGAGAAGCAACTACCTGTTGTAGTGAACCAGTTGCCTGCCATATCTGACGCTGACGGCTGTAGCTAGGAATTCCTTCCAGGTATTCTCGGACAAGTTCCAGATACTCGGTTTCCCCAAGTTTAGCCCCAGTCGTTGTTAGAGAGTCTAAGATATCAGTGATAACTTTTTTAATTGGTCTGCTTCTGCCCTGGGCATCTTCGATATAGTTAGCTTCTAAACCTAGGTGAGAAGCTTGGAAATAGTTTTCCTTTTCTAACCACCAATGGTTTGGAATTAAGAGAAAGCCCTCTTCTTTTCTTTGCCTGTAACCCTGGAGGTATACAGTTAAACTGTGGACAAAAGCAGCTAACATCAGTGCCTCTTTCAGAGTTGGTTGAGCATCCATTATCCTGATTTCAAGAGTTCCCAGATGAGGTTGCAGACGCAAATCCCAGTGGAGATCTCGGAAATTTTCCACAATTCTAGCAGACTTGATAGTCTTAAAGAAAGCTGAAAAATCCTGCCAGTTTTTGAAGGTGGGAGGCATGCCATAAGTTTGTCTGCTTGCTAGAAGTCTTTGACGAAAGGAAGCATAACCAGTATCGTAACCCCACCAGAAAGGGGAATTAGCTGATAGAGCCAGGAGAATTGGCAGGTAAGGTTTGAGCATTCCTGCGATCGCTACCGCCTCATCTCCTGATGTCATACCGACGTGGATGTGCTGGGCAAAAGTAATCCAATAAGACAAGTAACCCGCCATCTTGTACTGTGCCAGATACCTTTTGACAGGAGTCATGGCAACCAAACGTTGGCAGAAAGGATGAGTTCCTGCTCCACAAAGAGTCATTCCCAGCTCTTCACACCTGGCTTGTAAGGTACTGAAAATAGAGAACACATCTGCTTCTAACTCTCTGATATTAGAACAAACCTTGGAGTTGATTTCTACGGTGGCTTGATTATACTCTGGCTTGGTAAAGGGATGCTCTGGATAGGATGTCATCAGGGGTAAGATGCCATCTACCAAGTCTAGGGTATTGGAATCTAGGAGTTGGAACTCTATTTCCATGCCTAGAGTGGAATTTGGGGAACTCTTGAATTTCATCTTGACTTACCCCCTATTACTATAGGCTGCGATCGCCTCTCTTACTACTTGGTCGAAGAAAGCAGCGCCTACTTTCATGGCGTCTTCCTCAAAGTCAAAAGAAGGACTGTGGAGTGGAATGTGTTCACACCTTTCACGGCAAGCACCAAATCGGACGTAGCAACCTGGAACTTGGGACAAGTAATAAGCAAAATCTTCTCCTCCCATGCTGGGTTGTTCCATAGCTACCAATCCTGATTCCCCCAGTACTTTAAGTACTGCTTGCTGGGCGATTTCTGCTTCTGGTTCCGTATTGACTACCGGTGGATATCCTTCTCTGATCTCGACCTGGATACTAGCATTATGTAATTCTCCCACAGCGTTCGAGATTCTTTGTAGTCCCTCCATAATATGTTTTCTGACTTCGGAATTGGTGGTTCTGATCGTACCCTGTAGGGTAGCCTCTTCGGCGATAACATTGCCAGCACTGCCTGCCTCTACTTTGCCAATCGTAATTACTGAAGGATAAGCGGGGTTAATTTCTCGGGACACCAAAGTCTGAATAGCCATAATCAGCAGCCCAGTTACCACTACTGCATCTACTGCTTCGTGGGGTCTAGCACCGTGTCCCCCTTTTCCTTTAATCCGAATCGTGAAACCATCGGAATGAGCCGTAATCGTGCCACTAGCTACCATAATTTGTCCTACGTGGTAGTGGCGAGAGAGATGAGCCCCAAAGATAGCACTTACTCCTTTTAAAGCACCAGATTTAATAATCACTCTGGCACCACCGCCTCGTTCTTCAGCAGGCTGAAAAATCAACACGACATTTCCTGGTGGGGGGTCAGCTTTGAGTAAAGCTGCTGCTCCTAAAACCATTGCCATATGACCGTCATGACCGCACGCATGCATCTTGCCTGGATTTTGGGAAGCAAAAGGCAAACCTGTATTTTCATTGCCAGGTAGGGCATCCATATCTGCCCTGAGAGCCACAGTCGGTGCTTCTTTGTCTTGTGCCTCTATCCTACCGACAACTCCACCACCAACCCCACCGTATTCAAAGGGAATATTCAGTCGCTTCAATTCTGCCATAATAGTTGCCGCTGTCTTCTCTTCTTCAAAGGCAAGTTCGGGGTAGCGGTGGAAAGTTCTTCTTAACTCCACCATTCGGGGAAAAACTTCCGTAGATTTAAGAGTAGTTTTCATAACACACCTCCCTCTTAGAGTGATTGATGATTGCCAGAGATAATCTCCGAGGGGGTTAATACTTTTAAGGGTATGTTTTTAAGATTTTCGTTTTAGTGAGGCAGGGGCTCTAAGGAGGAAATAGGGGTAAAGGGATAATGGGGTATATCCTGCATATAACTAAAACTGGGAGACGGAGCGACTAGGAGATTGAAAACATAAACAGCTAACAACAATAATATATAACCCCACTTCCACAATAGAACAAAAATGGGTTCTGTTGCAAAAACTGAAAACAAGTTCTTGAGAATCCTTTGTCTTTTAAGCAAAGGATTCTAGTTCTTGAGTCCGTCCCACACTATATCAAAAATATTTGATGTATCAAGAATAATTGATGTAATATAAAGTGGTCATTCAAAAACATCAGCACAGTACCCTATGACGACAAAAAAGCCTCTCATTAACTCCAGAGCGGTTAAAGCAGGGGGTCAACTTAGTTTTTTTGAAAAATATCTGACTCTTTGGGTCATTATCTGTATCGGTGTTGGGATCGCCCTGGGAAGAATATTTCCTGGAGTGGCTCAAACTCTAGATAGGATGAGTGTCTATAATGTATCTCTTCCTATTGCAGTTTGCCTTTTTTTCATGATGTATCCCATCATGGTCAAGATTGATTTTGGTCAAGCGGTAAAAGCTGCGCGTACTCCTAAGCCTGTAATACTTACCCTAGTGGTGAATTGGCTAATTAAGCCCTTTACGATGGTAGTATTTGCTCAGTTTTTCTTGGGTTGGCTATTTCGTCCTCTATTACTAGAAACAGAGTTGATTCGAGGATCAGAAGTCACTTTAGCCAATTCTTATATCGCAGGGGCGATTTTACTAGGGATTGCTCCTTGTACAGCAATGGTACTAATGTGGGGCTACCTATCTTACAGCAATCAAGGACATACCTTGGTTATGGTAGCAGTGAACTCCCTAGCCATGTTGTTTCTCTATGCACCATTAGGAAAATGGCTACTTTCAGCGAATAATCTAGTTGTACCTTGGCAAACTATTGTGTTATCCGTTGTCATTTATGTGGGGTTACCTCTAGCAGCAGGAATTTTTAGCCGTTATTGGATTTTGAAACATAAAGGAAGAAAATGGTTTGAGAGTCAATTTCTCCATTATCTTTCCCCTATTGCGATCGCAGCTTTACTGCTCACTTTAGTTTTATTATTTGCCTTCAAGGGAGAACTGATTATCAGCAATCCTCTACATATTCTCTTAATTGCCATACCGTTGTTTTTACAAACTAACTTTATTTTCTTAATCACCTACGCAGCAGGGCAAAAACTCGGACTAGACTATGAAGATGCAGCACCAGCAGCCTTAATTGGAGCAAGTAACCACTTTGAAGTTGCGATCGCAACCGCCGTGATGCTTTTTGGCTTAAACTCAGGTGCAGCTTTAGCTACAGTAGTTGGGGTATTGATTGAAGTCCCAGTAATGTTAATGCTAGTAGAATTTTGTAAGAGTACTACTTCCTGGTTTCCCAGACAACCCGAAAAAGCTACCTTACTCGATCCTCGTTGTGTAAATCCTTATAGCAACTAAATTCAAGAGCCATAAAAAATCAACCCATGAAAAAAGTTATGTTTGTCTGCAAAAGAAACTCCTGTCGCTCTCAAATAGCGGAAGGTTTTGCTAAAACTCTTGGAAAAGGCAAAATCGAAGTTACATCTTCAGGGTTAGAAGCCAGTCGAGTACATCCCACAGCTATAGAAGTGATGTCAGAAATCGGAATTGATATTAGTAATCAAACCTCTGACTCTTTAAGTAATTTTTCAGCCGAAGACTATGATGCGGTAATTTCAATGTGTGGTTGTGGGGTCAACTTACCGCCAGAATGGGTAACTCAAGAAGTTTTTGAAGATTGGGAATTAGATGACCCTGACGGACAACCCAGAGAAACTTTTTATCGCGTGCGAGACGAAATCAAAGAACGAGTGACTAAATTAATTGAGTCTAGCAATTAATTAGCATTAAATTGGAGTAAAACGTAGTCAAAATTAAGTGAACAGACATTAGAACTTTCTTCCAATCTTCCCATTTATCAAAACAGTTAAATTAAATACCTAACAGCTTAGGAGCCTTTGCCCATGTTTCTTTTCATTTGTTCTAACTCATCATCCAATTCCCATTTTTGGAACTCTGCTTCCAATGGATCAAAGCTCTTACCGTAGCTAGTAGTAGAAAAATCCTTTTCCCAACCTGTAGTGTAACTATTACTATAAGTGCGATCGCTTTTTACTTGTTCGGCAAATTTAGCCTTAACTTCTTGGCGACGTTGTTGAACTTGTTGCAACAGTTGTTGTGCTTGTACAATACGCTGTTTTGTTCCTTCCATTTGTCCCCAAACTTGGTTTCCCTGACGGAGTAAAGCAGCCTCTCTTTCCTTTGCTGCTTCTGCTAAATCTTGTCTTCCTGCTGCTTGTGCTTTACTAACTCTACTGTGCCAGGTCTGGATTTGTTCTGCGATCGCCATTATCTCTTGTTGCAGACTGGCTTCTTTGCGCTGTAGTTGAACGATAAGCTTTTGGGTGTCTTGTTCTTGTTCCTTAAGTTGTTCTTCGAGCGCCTGTAGTTCTAAATGGGGATTATTGCGTAAAAATTCATCTAATCTCTCTTCTAAAAATCTAGTTACTTGGTCTTTAAAGTTATACATATCAATGTTTTTAACTATTATTACTTCTTATATTATCTTAGCTTCCGGGACTCATTCCTTATTTACCTACCTTAATTTAATGAAGGGATTGAATATCAAAAAACTGAATATTTTAGGACAAGGCAAGCATTATTTTTGGGGAATCAAAAAAAACAGTAAAAGATTAAACTTTTAACTGCTTACTATTTTTAGTTGGTTGGTATAAAATTGGGTTGAGCAGGCTAGTTGAGAATTTAAATACCATTGATTTAAGAGTGGCTTGTATCAGATGACACTATTTTGGGCAGACTTTTCCTAAAATTTATTTTAAAATGCTACTAAGTATAAGCATAATAAGTATTATTGCTTGTAATGACTTTAATTGATACCCAAAAATTTCACGCTCTAACTAATGCGATCGGTACTGCTCTATTTATTTTTACTGTATTGTGGGCAATTTGGTTTGCCTCTCGCATGGAGTAAAACACAATATAATTCCGAATGTTGACCCAAAAAATAAGAGGAACGTGCCAGATATCAAGCAGCGTTCCACTAAGATGAAGATGATCTAGTTGATAAGTTTAGCTAGCTTTGTACCAGGTAACATCACGTTCTTTAGTTGCCCAGAACATTTGATGAATTTTCTGCACTGCATCCATCAGTTCGTTAGCGTGTTGGAGGCTGACTTCCACTTTGCAAGCAGAACAGAGTTTTGCTGCTTTCCAGAAAGTATCGTGTAAATTGGGATACTTCTCTAAATGCACAGGTTTAAAATAGTCAGTCCAGAGAATTAACAACTCTTTTTTGGTTATTTGTGCTTGTTCCTCTTTAATCGCAATGTAACGAGAAAGAGTATTGTTATAAGCAACTGTTGCTGCTTTATCACTAGAATCAGGAACTTCCAAATCTAGAATTTTCTTAGTCATCGACAATACAGCTTCCGCTGCAATTCTGGCAGAAGAAGGGTCATAAACACCACAAGGGCCATCACAGTGGGCGTGAACTTCTGGTGCAGGAAACCAATTCTTGATCTTGGTAAGAGCTTGTTTCAACATAAGACTTATGATTTTCGTTTTATTAGCAGAGGTTGTAGATAAACTCCTACATATTGCTCATGGGGTGTGAGAAAAAATACAACAGTTATTTATATCCCCCCCACCCCCATATAGCTTAGTTTGATTTGGCATAAGTTTGCAAGATCAAACTCAATTAGCAGGAGTCACTTGATCAATAACATTAAGACTGCCATCGGGATTGACTTGCCAAACATCATAACTACCTATTACATCCCCGTTGCTATCAATATCTACATTACCGCTTGCCCCTTGATAGTTGATATCTTCACCTTGTCTTACTAGTTCCATTGCCTTACAGGGATCACTAACTTCAGTACCTGGAGTGTTAGCTACTTGCAAAATTTTACTCCTAATAGCTTCTCCTGTATTCGCGTCGGCTGCTTCTGCTGCTAACATCATTAAAATTGCAGCATCCCAACTATGGGGGACAAAAGCAGTTAATTCTTTTCCTGTTTTGTCTTGCCATCGAGTTGTAAAGTCCGCTAGTGCTTGACCATTTGCTCCTGGGACTGTACCCAAAGCACCAGCAATAATGGATTTTCCGTCACTGGTAATGCCTACTTGTCGTACAAAGTCTTCTGAATATACTCCATCTGTTAGTAATACAGTAACTCCTTCACTTAAACCCTGTTTAAAAGCTGATTGTAGTAAGATACTACCTGTTTCCGCATAAAGTACTGCTGCCACTGCATCAGGTTTACCCGTAAAAGCGGATTTTGCCTCACTATCTAAGGTTGCTGCTTTGGGGTCATAACGAACTGGATTGGGTTTATTGGGAATCTTCCCTCCCAATTTTTCAAAAGCTTTAACAAATTGTCGCTCGAAACCCACACCATAGTCGTTATTAATTACTGCAGTAGAAACATTTTTAAACCCTTTTTTATTAGCTAAGGCTGCTAATGCTTGAGCTTGATAAGTATCTGGGGGAGCAGTACGTGCCCAATAACCTTTAAATTCACCCTTGATGGCTCGGTCGGTAAAGACAGGACTAGTACTACCAGGAGACACTAGCATGACTTTATTTCTCACTGCTACATCTATCGCAGAACTAGAGACACTACTAGCAAAAGCTCCTACTACTCCAGCTACCTTATCTACTTCTGCTAGTTGAGTCATAGCAGTACTTCCCGCGCTAGGATCAGTTTGGCTATCCGCTTGAATTAGAGTGACAGGATTGTCATTCACTCCACCACAGGCATTAATGGTATTAACTGCTAATTCTACTGCTACGGGCATATTTTGCCCAATAGAAGATAAATCTCCCGTAACTGGTACGAGAGTTCCTAATTTTAAACCTGCACCACTACCACCTTGAGTTGTGGTATTACTCTGACAAGCTGTTAGAGGTAAACTCATTCCTAACAATGCTAAAGTCAAAGCGGAGTATCGAGAAACTTGATGGTACTTATGTTTGAATGATTCTTTCATAGTATCCTTTTACTGTTTGTCAACTTTGCTGAAACAGATTGTACCTGAATTCTTAAATTAGGCTTGTTTTCAACGGAAAAATCTAAGTTTTGCTTAAAAATCTGGAACAATGGACGTAATTATTATTGGTAGTGGGATTGGTGGTTTGTGTTGTGGCGCTTTATTAGCCAAGTATGGTTTTACTGTTACAGTATGCGAAAGTCATTCTATTGCTGGTGGTGCAGCCCACAGTTTTACTAGAAATGGTTATAAGTTTGATTCGGGTCCTTCTCTTTATTCGGGGATGTCTTATTCTCCTTCAACTAATCCCTTAAAACAAGTTTTAGATGCTATTCAGGAAGATTTAGACTGGGTAAATTATGATACTTGGGGTTGTCTCTTACCAGAAGGAAATTTTAATACTACTGTGGGAGCAGATGACTTTTGTAAAACCTTACAACAACTGCGGGGAGAGTTGGCGGTTCAGGAATGGCGCAACTTACAACAAGAAATGCAGCCTTTAACAGCAGCAGTTAATGCCCTGCCACCCTTGGCTATTAGAAATGACCTAAATGTTGCGATCGCTGTAGCGAAATATCTTCCTGCTACTATCTGGCATACTCCTAATATTTTAAGACTTACTGGGGCTTTTAAATCCATTATGGATGGAGTGGTCAAGGATCAGTTTATTCGTAATTGGTTAGATTTACTGTGTTTTCTCTTATCGGGATTACCTGCTAGTGGCACAAGTGGGGCAGAGATGGCTTTTATGTTTGCAGAGTGGTACAAGCCAGGAGTAGTACTAGATTATCCCATCGGGGGCAGTGGTGCGCTGGTAGATGCCTTGGTAAGAGGTTTAGAGAAATACGGCGGAAAATTATTGCTAAACAGTCATGTAGAGGAAATTATCGTTAAAAATAATCGTGCCGTAGGAGTCAGGTTAAAGGGAGGAAAAGAGCTTACTGCAACTAAAGCGGTGATTTCTAATGCTTCAGTTTGGGATACCCTCAAACTCTTACCTGATGGTGCAGTACCCCGTAAGTTTATTCAGGAGAGAAAAGCTACCCCTGAATGTGACAGTTTTATGCACCTACATCTGGGTATTGATGCTACAGGATTGCCAGCAGATTTACAGTGTCACTACATCGTAGTTAATGATTGGCAGCAAGGGGTTACTGCTCCCCAAAATGTAGTAGTTGTCTCCATTCCTTCTGTTTTAGACCACAGTCTAGCACCACCAGGAAAACAGGTAATTCATGTATATACTCCTGGTAATGAACCTTATCAAATCTGGGAGGGAATGGAACGTAACAGCAAAGAATACCAAGAACAAAAACAAGCTCGCTCCCAAGTCATGTGGCAAGCTTTAGAAAGAGTGATACCTGATATTCGTTCTCGTTGTGAAGTCACCCTAGTGGGTACACCAATCACCCATGAGCGTTTCTTGCGCCGTCATCGAGGCTCTTATGGTCCAGCGATAGAAGCAGGGTTAGCCTTGTTTCCAGGAGCCAATACTCCTCTGTCGGGTTTATTGTGTTGTGGAGATTCCACCTTCCCTGGTATTGGATTACCAGCGGTGGCTGCCAGTGGTGCGATCGCTGCCAATACCATTGCGGGCATAGACAAACATCTACAAATGCTTAAGGATATAGGTTTATAAAGTTGATACTTCAAGCTAAAAGCTAAAAGCTAATCAGCTAATCAATTAATTATCTAAACTATCGAGGTTAATATGTTCAATTAAAATTTCTCCTCGCATCATTTTGGCAGCAGCATCTAATAAAGTGTCTTCCACATAGGGTTTGACAAAATAACCTTTAGCACCCCGTTTGGCTGCGATATTACGCATTTTTTGGGCGCCACGGGAGGTTAACATAGCTACGGGTAAACTAGAGAGTTCTCGATCTTTTTGGAGATTGGCTAACAATTCCAAGCCATCCATTCTGGGCATCTCAATATCACAGAAAGCAATATCACAATTGAGTCCTCCTTTCAACTTCTCTAAAGCTTCTTGACCATCCCGTGCTTGTTCGACTCGATAACCAGATTTTTTGAAAGTCATAGATAATAATTCTCGGACTGTGACAGAATCATCAATAATTAAGACCAAGGGATTGTTTTTAACTTCTGATGGAGCAGACTTAGTAGACTTATTAGCAAGGGTTTTCTTACTGTTGACAACCATTAGCTCTGCTTCTTGATTGGCACGATTAATTTCAATTAATTTTTGTGCTACATCCATCAAATCTTTTTCGGTGTAGGGTTTTGTGAGATAGGCTTTCGCCCCTAAATCAGTTGCTAGCTTACGATGTTTATCTGCACCACGGGAAGTGAGCATTGCTACAGGAAGTTTTTTCAGTTTCTCGTCTTTCTGGAGATTAGCTAACAGTTCTAAACCGTTCATTCTGGGCATTTCAATATCACAGAAGATCATGTCACAAGGGAGTCCCCCACGGAGTTTATTCCATGCTTCTTGACCATCTCTAGCTTGTTCTACCCGATATCCCAACTTATTGAAACTCAGGGTTAATAGCTCTCGCACTGTAATCGAGTCATCAACTATTAACACCATAGGTTCATCAGTAATACTTTCTAGCTGTGACTGTCTAGAGCCACTTTCCTCTTCCAGGAGATTAAATCCAAGCTCGATAGTTCTCTTACCTTGGGCAATTTCAATTAATTCTAGAACATCCCCGATGGGCATAATTGTTCCATCTCCCAAAACTGTCGCTCCAGCAATTCCAGCCGGTTTGGGTACGGGTCCTTCTATTTGTTTAATTACAATTTCTTGCTCTCCAAAGACTTGATCGACTTCTACGGCTAGTAAGTTCTCGTTACTGCGAAGAATAACAATTGAGACGGTATCATCCTCTCGAGCGCTATTATAAATGCTACCTCGACCGATACGACGATTGTAAATCAATAAATTTGCTAGAGGTTGGAACGGTAATAGGGTATTATTCCAAGAAATACATCTGATACCATTAGCATTAGTTTTAATTTCTTCCTTTGTATATTCGCGAGTATCTTCTACCCCATCAATAGGAAAGGCAAGGCGAGAGTTATTATAAGCACAGGATAAAGCTTTACAAATACTGAGAACTAGAGGTAATCGGATGGTGAAAGTTGTGCCTCGTCCGACTTCTGATTCAATACTGATAGTCCCGCGAATTTTCTTGATATCTGTGGCAACAACATCCATCCCCACACCCCGTCCAGCAAAGTCATCTGCTTGATCTTTGGTACTGAAACCAGGATGGAATAGAAAATCATAAACCTCTTGTTGAGAAAGATTTTGGGCCTGCGCCCAAGTTATCAGGTTTTTTTCTACAGCCTTAGATTTGACTCTTTCTGGATCAATTCCAGCTCCATCGTCAGAAACCGTTATTACAGTTTGGTTTCCTTGGATAAAAGCATTAATATGAACTGTTCCTGTAGCTGGTTTTCCTAACCTCATCCGTTTCTCTGGGGATTCGATCCCATGAGTGATAGCATTATTGACCAGATGAGTCATGGGATTGTAGAGATTTTCCACAATCATTTTGTCAATTAGCACTTCTTTCCCATCTATCTTGAGGTCAACTTGTTTGTTGAGTTGACGGGAAATATCCCTAACTGCTCTGGGTAAGCGGTCTGTGGTTTGTTCAAAAGGAACCATCCGTGAGGAATTCATCCCTTCTTGTAATTGAGTAGTTACTTGTCGCAGGGATTGAGTAACTTTATCAGTTTCATCCACGACAAACTGAATATCTGAGGCTGCTTCCCTGACCCGAACAATTAATTCGATAATATCTTGGGAAAGTACATGGAATCCTGTGAAACGATCCATTTCTAATGCGCCTAGTTCGTCATCATCCTCTGGTGATTCATTTACCTCAATAAAGCTGGATGACCTTTGTTGGGAGGAAGATTGATTTTGTTGACGACTAGCCATTAAAGCTCCTTCTAAAAGCGATCGCTCGTATAGATCGTGCATTTTTGCCCCCATCTCTCCCAGAGATTGGACATAGTTCAGCAGGTTATCGAGAAAACGGCGTATTCTTTCTTGATCTTCTTCTAAGCGATTGCGTTTTACCACCAATTCCCCAATCATGTTATTGAGGTTATCGAGTTTTCGTACCGATACCCGCATAGTTTGCTCGAAAACTTTGGGGGTTGCCGGTTTACTCCCTACATCTGCTGGTTTGGGAACGGGTATATTAACAGGAGGAGATATTTCTGCTGTTGATTCTAATAAGCTATCTAGGATACTGTCAGTGTCTGGTTCATCCAGTAAATTATCTAAATCCCCTAGGATACTGTCAGTGTCTGGTTCATCCAGTAGCTCATCTAAATTCCCTAGGTTACTGTTGATCTCTGGTTCATCCAGTAAATTATCTAAATCCCCTAGGATACTGTCAGTGTCTGGTTCATCCAGTAAATTATCTAAATCATCTAGGTTACTGTTGATCTCTGGTTCATCCAGTAAATTATCTAAATCATCTAATTGTTCACGATCGGGGTTTAACTCTGGTTCTGAGTCCAGTTGGATGAGAGTTTGATCTGAAACTGAATTTCCTGCTCTTGGTTCTAATTCTAATAATTGGTCTAAATCTTCTGGGGTTTCTTCCTCTAAAATAGATTCTTCTAGTTGGTTTAAATCTTGTTTGATATTATCAGTAAAATCTAAATCTACAATTGTTTCTAAGTCTTGTTCTGTAGCTTTATTTTTAGTAGTTTCTGTTATAAAAGGTAATAAATCTTCTGTATCATCTTTCGACGTATCTATTAAGCTCAAGTCTGACCAAGGGTCAGAGGAGTCTGCGGAACTTGAGGAGGCTTGCGGTGAAACAAGTTCACCATCTTGTGATCTCCCTGATGACATGGGGTTTGAGGAGGCATCAAACTCGTGAGATGTTCGTGTTTCCCCAGTAATTTCTAACTCAGACTTTAGAAATAGGTCATCTTCTTCTAGAGAGCCATCAAGAGATAAATAGTCAACCTCTTCGTCCAACAAAGGGAGAGAGTCTTCTGGTTTTGGATGATTACCATTATGGGTAGCAGATTTTTTCCCATTCCATAAGTCGTCTAAACCTTCTAGTTCTTCATCTTCTAGACTGTTGGAATTATGAGATTGATTAGTATTATCAAATATATTGGTAATCGGTTGTTCCCCATTACCATTGTTTTGTGGAAAATTATCCTTACTGTTCATAATTAGTTAGATCTAACAATATGGCTCAAGCTTAACAGATAGTACAAAATCTAGAGTATAATTTTTTGATTTGCGTTTCCGTAAAATTGCCTAATCTGGATAGTTACTTAGATATGGATAGTATTCCCAAATTATGATGTTAATTTTTAACCAATAATTTATAACTATTAATTTATAACTATGGATTCTGCTACTGCAACGTTACTTATCTCCTGTCCCGATCGCCCTGGCTTGGTAGCTAAGATTGCTAACTTTATTTATGCTAATGGGGGCAATATAATTCATGCTGACCAACATACAGATTTTAGTAGGGGTCTGTTTCTCAATCGCATAGAATGGCAACTAGAAGGATTTAATCTTCCCCCTGAAGCGATCGCAACAGCCTTCTGCGCGATCGCCAAACCTTTGGAGGCTAAGTGGCAAATTCATTTTTCTGATACCGTCCCACGGCTGGCGATTTGGATAACCAAACAGGATCACTGTCTATTAGATTTATTGTGGAGATGGCAAGCTAAGGAATTAAAAGCGGAAATCCCTTTAATTATTAGTAATCACTCCCATTTACAGGCGATCGCAGAACAATTCGATATTGATTTTTATCATCTTCCCATCACCAAAGAAAATAAATTAGAGCAAGAAGCTAAACAACTAGATTTACTGCATAAATATGAGATAGATTTAGTGATTTTAGCTAAATATATGCAGATTCTTAGCCCTAATTTAGTAGCACAATTTCCCAACATCATTAATATTCATCACTCGTTTTTACCTGCTTTTCCTGGAGCAAAACCCTATCACCGCGCCCATGATCGAGGGGTTAAAATCATTGGTGCAACGGCTCACTATGTCACAGAAGATTTGGATGAAGGGCCGATTATTGAACAAGAAGTTGTCCATGTAAGTCATCGGGATACAGTAGCTGACTTTATTCGCAAAGGCAAAGATTTAGAAAGATTAGTATTAGCCCGTGCCGTAAGATTGCACTTACAAAATCGTGTCTTAGTGTATGGCAATCGCACCGTAGTGTTTAGCTAGTTAATTGATTAGTGACATCCTCCCGACTTTCATTGCTACGCAATAGAAAGCGGGCTTCCATCCTCGCGAATGGATCTTGCTCCCCTGACACCTAGCGGTGAGTTGCGCCACTTATCTAGAATCAAGTTCCCCGACAGTACGACTTGAGAGCCAATTTCTTGCTTTTCGGGAGTCCCCCGATACGTTTCTATTCCTCTGTTACAGATCTCCTGCCCAGAGGCGATATCTCTATCTACAACATAACCGCACTCCTTACATTCATGCCGCCGAACGTTCAGGTCTTTTCTCACCTCAGTTCTACAGTTAGGACAAGTTTGAGATGTTCCCCTATGGTCTACCCGACCAACAAACACATCTCGTTTTTTAGCCACATACTCTAGTATGGTGCGCTGCTGTCCGAATGCTGCATCTATAGTATGTTTGCCTAACATCCCTTTAGCCATGAGGCGAAAGTCACAATCTTCGATATAGATTGTATCTGCCATATCACATAGCTTATGAGCTAATTTGAACTGATAGTCAGTACGCTTGAAGGCAATGTGATTATGTTGTTTGGCTACTTTGATTCTCGTTTTCTCATAGTTTTTACCTCGCTTCATCTTTCTCGACAGACGCTTTTGTAGCACTTTCAGCCGACCATAGGCTGTCTTGAAAAACTTAGGTCTAGGTTCGGTATACCCGTCAGATGTTGCCACGTAGGACAACAGACCAACATCAACCCCAATACTATGACCGTGAGGTACTGGACTAGGAAATTGGATATCTGAATGTATGGCTACTACAGCAAACCAACTCATTGCTTTTTTTACTACCCTAACTTGCTTAATTACAAACCCTTCTGGTATTGGTCGGTGCAAGTTAATCTGCACTTTTCCCAGTTTTGGAAGTTGTAGTTGCCAGTCGGATAAAGGATTAGACTTGAACTGAGGAAAGAGAATGGACTTTAGTTGTCCGTATTTCTTCCAACGTGGAAAACCATAACCTCTGTCTCGAAAGAAGTCCCAGGCATCATGCAACCTTCTAATGTTTGTTTGTAATACCTGTGACGGTACTGCTTTGAGCCTGGGGAATTGTTTTTTTGCTTTGGGTAAGTTGTTTTGCTGCTGATGGTAGCCAGGAAAGGGATAATCCGCAGCCATAATATATTCTGATTCCAAGCTACATCTATCGATGGGACACTTGCGAGAAGCTATCCAGTCTTTTAGCTCTCTCAGTGCATAGTTATAGCTGACACGACAAGTTTCAAGCCACTCATTGAGCAGTTCGATTTGCTGTGCGTCAGGATATAGTCTGTAGCTGTAGTTAAGAATCATGCCATCATTCTATCACATAAGCAAGTTGGTGGTAGATGCTATTTTTAGGTACATCGCCGGGAGGGGGCTTGAAAACTAAGTTATTCAATTGGGGAGCATCAACCAGGGTCTATTTAACTCACATCTTGCACTCCTTACAAAAAAACTGAATAATTAGCTATTGGTAATCAATTTATTACCCACCTTCCGCACGTCAAAATGTAGCACCAAAAGATTACGAATTTTTCTTGAGTTAGCGTTGCTTCGCACTCGCGCAGCAAGACCGCTCAAATCCCCTTCCCGCCATAAAAATAGCTTGAGGGAGTCCATGTATCCCGACGCTGAATTCTTCGATTACAGCGCGGGACTTATAGCTCCCTCAAACTCCCTCATCGGTTAAAGGGATCGGGTATTCTGATTACTGATTACTGATTACTGATTTATTGGTTCAGCTTTTTGTACAGAGCCATTATTAATCCCCATAGTTAACCGCAAAGGAATTTTTTGGGGATAGGCTTTGACTACTTGGCGATACACAGCATAGTTAGTAGGTAGGGTAATAGTCTGACCGTTTTGTTCATAAGTAATATAGTATTTGACTTGTCTTAATAATATTGGTCTATCTACTTGTTCATAAGATCTTTTCTTTCTAGCTTCAATTTCTTCTAGGCTGGGTCTGGGAGGAATCTTGGGCCACCATAAACCTTTGTCACCTTGATATACTCCTGCTTCAGGTTTTTGTCCATTATGATTTATTAGAGAAACTGAGGCAAATTCTTCAAAACGTCCTTGTTTACCTTCTGTAGGATTATTAGTGTAATTGATTTGCCAAGTGAGAGTAGTTTCCGCTGTAGCTTGATAATTATCAATAGTTTGAGTTCCGCAACTGGGAATTAAAGTTATAAACAGAACGCTCACAATAATCAGTAAAAGTTTGGATGATTGACGATAAAATTTACGTATATTTTGGGTCATGGTAATTTTGTTGTTAATTGATCCTGAGTTTGATACTTCAATTTAAGACCATATTTTGAGAGTATATATAGCAGTCGAAGCAAAGTTAAGGCATTTTTATTTGTTCCCTATTACCTCTTCTCTACTATTACAATTAATGCCATAATCCATAGTTCACATGCTATACTTGTGGCTCATTTAAAATTTATAAAATTTTGAAAAACTACGGGAAATTACTTAAGTTATCAATAGTGAAGCATTTTTTTTTAAGTTCAGTAATTGTAGGAACTATCCCCCTAATCTCTAATATTGCAATTGCTAATTCTTGGTTTTCTTCGATTAATGTGAGTTCAAATTCGTCAACTGAGAATTTTGTTTGTACCAAGGTTAATCCCAAAGTATCAGAAGTTTGTCAGCAGCCTACGATCCTCTTAAATAACAAGGGTAAGCTTGATATTCAGTTTCATCTGTTTAACCAAATGACAAATTTACTCATTCCCCAATGGAATGTAGTAGGTCAACAAGTCCGTGTTATGGCTAAACATTCTAAGATAATTACGTTTGCGTTAAAGCAGAATGGGAAGCCATTGCCTCCTAGATCTAGTAACTCTAGTAAGAATATAACTACTGGGTCTTACAGCAAGAAATCGGCTAAATATACCAAAATAAACCCTAAAAATCGCAAATACACCAAAATTTACCGTAGTAGTTTGTTAGCTTCTTCACTAAAGCCAAATAATTCTTGTTCTTTTACCAAGCCAGATAATTGTTCTTCTCTACCAAAGTTAAATTTTTCTCATCCTGCACCAGATACAGAAAGAGTAGCAAGTCCTTTTGGATGGCGCAGAAGACCTTATAGTGGTCAGTATCAATTTCATCAAGGTATAGATTATGGTGCGCCATTGGGTTCTCCTGTGGTAGCAGCAACCGATGGTATTGTAACTAAGGTGGTTTCTGGTTGCTTAGATTTTCGGAATCCCTGGTGTGGCAATCAGTTTGGCAATTGGATTGAAATCGATCATGGTAATGGGGCGAGTGCTATTTACGGTCATCTACTTCACAAATCTATTGCTGTAAAAGAAGGGATGAAAGTCTGGAAAAATCAAGAAATTGCTCAGGTGGGTAGTTCTGGTTGGTCAACAGGAGCGCATTTAGACTTTCGGGTTAAGGTAAACGGGAAATATCAGAATCCTACACGTTTTGTGCAGTAATATGGGATTAAATCGAATTTCTAATAACTTGATTGACCCTTTAGTCAAATAAAATATGAGGCGTTTATTTATCGAACTTTATCTGGATGAAGACGTCCATGTATTAGTAGCTGACTTGATTCAAGCTAGAGGGTTTCAAGCAATTACAACTAGAGGCTTCATAAGATGCTGATCAACTTCAAAACAGCGATTCTCAGCAGCTAGCCTATGCTGTTAATCATCAAAAAACTTTGGTAACTCACAATCGAGTGGACTTTGAACAACTAGCACAAGAATATTTTAATCAAGACAAAAAACATTACGGGATTATTTTTGCTGTTCGTCATTCCCCTCAAGAAATTGCTCGAAGACTATTAATTATTCTCAATAACATAGTTATTAACCTCTATTCCAGATTGTAAGCCAGGGCTAAGAAATTGGCTTTGATCGTGGGTTCATCTAAAGCGGTACCGAAGGCAACCAGCTTCACTGGGTTTCTATTGCCGTGAAGCTGGTTAAGCAGCAGCAGCGTTATACCAACTAAGCTGAGGCAGCGATTAGAGATTCCCCATTAGGGGATTCTCGTCACAGTGAATTATTGCTGCCCTACTGTACTAAATTAACCCAGGTCCTTTGTGCCGCCAGTCGTGTTCCATGGTCAATTTTCCTTCTTCATCTTCCGATAACTCTTGCAGTTCACGACGACGTTGAGCCTTCAGTTCTTCCTCTTTTTCTCTTAAGTCTCCCGGTTCTTTGATATAAATTTCTGGCTCCACTGCATAGTTATTAATCAGCCCTTCTTGATCTATCGTGTAGCCATCTCGGATGTGAATATGTTCTTTGTCCGCCGGGTCATCATGGTCAACATGACCGAAATGCTCCCCTTCTCTGGCTGCTCGCGCTACAGTTTCCCCTGGGATAATGTGAGGATCATAGTGCGAAATAGTTAGAGTAGAATCACTTTGAGCTTTCATCAGTTCCTCCTTGCTGTTTGAAGCAATGAAATGAGGTTACTTAATAATCTTATTTTAACCCTCATTGCCTCTCTTAATTCTCGACTTTTGTTCTAAGTTCTTTTGTGCTTGTATTTAGAGATCGCTTTTTGGCGATCGCGCAGCGCCTCTAAAAAGAGAGGAATGGTGATTTCTCCTTCATCTAAAATCAATTAATCTGCTCCAGCCTCCTCTACTTCATCAGGCAAGGAGGTAATAAGGCTTTATTAATATTTTTGTCAAAATGTGGAGTTTTTTGTCCTGATTAAATCATTTTTAATTAGGAAATCCAAAGTTTTGTGTTCTACATTACAAAATGATGAGATGATAAGAATCTCACTGTAAATGCGATCGCTTATAACGCTAAGATAAAGAATAACCACGAGCTAAGAATTCATAACTCTTACAGCCTTTTTTTGTCTTTCTAGAAAAACTCAACAAAATCTACCTTGAAATATAGCTATAGAGAATAATGGTACAAACTCCGATTTCTCCTGACAAGAAAGTGTCAAAATTAGAGGGAATTAAAGAACGTAGTAATTTTTTGCGTGAACCTCTAGCCACAGAGTTGCTACAAGATACAACTCATTTCACCGAAGAGGCAATTCAAATCCTCAAGTTTCACGGCTCTTACCAACAAGATAATCGCGATAATCGAGTTAAGGGTCAGGAAAAAGACTATCAAATGATGTTGCGGACTCGCTCTCCAGGGGGCTTTATCCCAGCAGAGTTGTATTTAACTTTAGATCGTCTTTCCGAAGAGTATGGTAATCACACTCTTAGAGTAACTACCCGTCAAGGTTTCCAAGTTCACGGTATTCTCAAAAAAAATCTCAAAACTGTAATTGCAGATATTGTTCACAGTATGGGTTCAACCCTGGGGGCTTGCGGAGACTTAAACCGCAATGTCATGGCTCCTCCAGCACCCTACAAAAATAAACCAGAATATCAGTATGCTTGGGAGTATGCCAATAAAGTAGCAGACTTACTCACCCCCCAAACAGGAGCCTATTACGAAATTTGGCTCGATGGAGAAAAAGCCATCAGCGCCGAAGAAGCAGAAGAAGTCAAAGCTGCAAGACAACGCAATGGTACAGGAACAATTTTCCACGATACAGAAGAACCAATTTACGGCACTCACTATATGCCCCGTAAGTTTAAAATTTCTGTTACTGTGCCTGGGGATAATTCCATAGATGTCTATACCCATGATGTGAGTTTCGTAGTTATTACCAACTCCCAAGGGGAGTTAGAAGGGTTTAATGTGCTAGCTGGTGGGGGTTTAGGCCGTACCCACAATAAAGAAGAAACTTTTGCTCGGATGTCTGATGAAATTGGGTTTGTGGCAAAAGAAGATATTTATGATTTACTCAAAGCCATTGTAGCAACCCAACGGGATTACGGCGATCGCTTTCAACGTCGTCATGCTCGAATGAAATACCTAATTCATGATTGGGGAGTCGCTAAATTTAAAGCCAAAGTCGAAGAATATTTTGGTAAAGCGATCGCCCCCTATCGCCCACTTCCCCCCTGGAAATATCAAGATTTCCTCGGTTGGCACGAACAGGGAGACGGTAAGCTATTCTTTGGAATATCTGTAGAAAATGGACGGGTTAAAAACGAAGGGGCATTGCAACTCAAAACTGCCCTACGGGAAATTGTAGAACAGTTTCAGATTCCCATGCGGTTGACGGCAAATCACAATATTATCTTGTATGAGATTGAGCCAGAAATCAAAACAGCTATTGAAAATATCTTGCTTCAAAGGAGAGTTGAAACCAATCCCGAAGCCCTTGATCCTTTAACTCGCTATTCTATGGCTTGCCCTGCTTTACCCACTTGTGGATTAGCTATTACCGAGTCAGAAAGAGCTTTACCAGGAATAAGCGATCGCATTCGCACATTATTGACTAAACTAGGAATGGCAAAAGAGCATTTTGTTATTCGGATGACTGGCTGTCCTAACGGGTGCGCCCGTCCCTATATGGCAGAATTAGGCTTTGTTGGTAGTGGACCAGAAAAATATCAGGTGTGGTTGGGAGGAACACCCGATCAAACCAGACTGGCTCAACCCTACGAACAAAAAATGCCTATTCAAGACTTAGAAGCCTTCTTTGAGCCGATCTTCGTCTTCTTTAAGCAAAATCGTAAATCTCAAGAAAGTTTTGGAGTCTTTTGCCATCGTGTAGGCTTTGATGCCATTCGTCAATTTTCCGCCAATTACAAATTAGGTAGCTATATGGAAGAAACCACTACTAAGACCAAGAAATTCCGCAAAAATCAAAAGCGTGTCAGTGTCCCAGATGATCTATTCCCTCGTCTCAAAGAAGCATCGCAGCAAGAGGGAAGACCCATGAATCAAATTATTGCTGAAGCTTTAAACGACTATTTCAGTAAAAAAGCTAGTACCTAAATCATTGATCATTGAACATTTATCATTTGTCAGTTTCAAGGGTAAGTGTTCCATAGAACTCTTGCATAAGTCTCAAAAACCTCGGTAGGGACGTAGCCTGCTACGTCCCTACAGTAGTAGCTTTTGCAAGATCTCGATTTTACTGCGATCGCAGTAAAATTAGCTTAATGAGCACAAACCCCACGTCTCTACCCTTAGGGTGAACGTGGGACGGGGCTTTTAAAGGACGCAATGCTTACATATTACCTACTTACTCCATTCTGTATGGAAAAACTCCCCTCTGGGTTTATCGATTCTTTCATAGGTATGGGCGCCGAAATAATCCCGTTGTGCTTGAGTCAGATTTTGGGGTAGGCGATCGCGTCGATAACTGTCAAAGTAATCGAGAGAAGCACTAAAAGCAGGAACAGGAATACCTAAACCATTAGAAGTTGCTAAAACTTCCCGCCAAGCATTCTGGCGATCGAGAATACTTTGTTTAAACTCCGGTGCGAGTAACAAATTAGCTAGATTCGGATTATCAATAAATGCTGATTTAATCTTATCCAAGAATCCAGCCCGAATGATACATCCACCCTTCCAAATCCGAGCGCATTCGCTTAAATTCAAGTTATAGTCAAACTCTGCTGATGCCTTACTCAATAAAGCCATTCCTTGAGCATAAGAACACATTTTTGAGCAATAGAGAGCATCTCTTATTTTATTAATGAAAGCTTTCTTATCTCCCTCATATTTACCTGTAACTGCTGTTATTTCCTTGGATGCTGCTACTCTTTCATCTTTATAAGCGGACATTACGCGAGCATTCACCGCAGCATAAATCGTAGGAATCGGTACACCCAATTCCAGGGAACTTACTACTGTCCAACGACCTGTTCCTTTTTGTCCAGCAGCATCGAGAATTAAATCTACTAGGGGTAAATTAGTTTCTGGATCGATGTATTTAAAAATATCTGCCGTAATTTCAATCAAAAAGGAATTCAATTCATCAGTAGTATTCCACTCAGCAAATACTTCATGTAATTGTTTGTGATCTAACTCCAAGCCATTTTTGAGTAAATCATAAGCTTCTGCAATAAGCTGCATATCGCCATACTCAATGCCATTGTGAACCATCTTGACATAATGTCCAGCACCACGGGGACCAATGTAGGTTACGCAAGGACCATCATCTACTTGAGCAGCAATTTTGGTCAAAATTGGCTCTAATTCTTTATAAGCTGCCTCTGTTCCCCCTGGCATAAGGCTGGGTCCATTTAACGCTCCTTCTTCGCCACCACTGACTCCCATACCTACAAAACCAAGTCCTGTAGCTTCTAGATCTTTGGTGCGTCGTTCCGTATCATCGTAAAGAGAGTTACCGCCATCAATGATCATATCCTCTTTATCTAATAAGGGCTTTAGTTGTTCGATGACTGCATCTACAGGTTTCCCTGCTTTTACCATCACTAAAATTTTACGGGGACGTTCTAAGACCTGGACAAATTCTTCCAGAGAGTAAGCAGGAACAACCTCTTTACCAGTTGCTCTCTCAGTCATAAAAGTCTCAGTTTTGGAGGCAGTACGATTATATACAGCAATAGGAAAACCTCGACTCTCTACATTGAGAGCTAAGTTTTCTCCCATTACAGCTAAACCAATTACACCAAAAGTTCTCTTTGTCATAAAAAAAAAGTGAGTCTATATTGAAGATTGTATTTAGTTACAGGCTAACCTGATTGAGGAACAAGATGCTGTAAAAAGGTATTAAAAGAATCTTTAATACTTGAGTTGGCAATTTATTTACTGGTTAAGACTGGGGATAGGTGATAGGGGGTAGGTGATAGGGCAAAAAGGATAAGATTATTAAATTATCGGTACGAGTCTTACAGTTAATACCCACAGTATGGAATTGAAATCAAAGCTACTGGATCCCCACAGAGGATTATATTTATACGGCACTACGCCTCCGCGACAGGGTTCATCTCCAGAAAAGCTCTACGCGATCGCGGAAAAACTAACGGCAAGATTATCCAACATAAACCTAGATGCCATTAATGTCTATGATGTCCAGGATGAAGAAGGTAGGACTCAAATAGCAAGACCTTTTCCCTTTCTGCCAATGGTTGATGGGAGAGAATATGCCCGAATTCTCAACAATTTAACTGGCAAAGACATTATTAATTACAAATGTATTGTCCATCATCCAAGAGAAGATTTTCCTGCATGGCTTGACCAATCTTGGCAACAATTTGGTCTTCGCTATCTTACTTTAGTGGGTGGTTCTACATCCAAGATGGCTTACCCAGGACCAACTCTATCCCAAGCCGCTCAAATGACTGCTGCACACAAGTATGATTTTGTTTTTGGTGGTGTAACTATTGCTGAACGTCATATCAGCAAGGGAAATGAACATCTTAAATTAATTGAAAAATCCCGTTGGGGAATGAAATTTTTTACTTCTCAAGTAGTGTATCAGCCCGAAGCAACTATTCAGCTACTTCAAGATTATTCCCAGCAATGTCAGGAACTCAATCTATCTCCTGTCCGAATTATTTTGACCTTTGCCCCTTGCGGGCATCTGAAGACTTTACACTTTTTAAAGTGGTTGGGAGTAAATTTCCCTCTAGAAGCCGAACGAGAAATTTTCTCGGCTCAGTCTCCACTTCAGAAATCTATTGAAGTTTGTTGCTCGACTTTGAGGCAAATTTTAGAGTCCATCGAGCGTCCCATAATTCCTTTGGGGATCAATGTGGAAAGCGTTTCCATCAAAAAAGACGAGATTGATGCTTCAATCGAGCTTTTCCAGGAACTGAAAGGAATTTTAGCTGCTTTTTATGGAAGTAAAGACCGGAATTATTAAATAGAAAAACCAATGGTTTGCGATCGAAATTGTTAAAGTTAGATACTCTAATTATTAGGAAAAATATTGTTGAGGCAAAGAAAAAAATGGAACTACAAACAACTGAAGTAAAACAAATTGCTACTCAGCTTCTCTCAGGAATGCTGGCCAATCCTCATGTATATCCAATGGTAAGCGATGAATCAGGTAGAGGACAGCGAGAACAAGATTTAATTATCGCTGCAATTGAGATGGCAGAAAGCTTAATTACCAAAGTCGAAAAGAACAACAAGGACAATTGAAGCTGCTATGCAAATTGTTCCTCCTACTCCTCCCCAACCAGTTAAGCCTTCAGTAGAAAAGAACCAAGAATCAGGAAAATTGCTTTATCCCTCATTGTTCCCTTTGACCGCGGAATGCGGTCGGAGAAGGGGGCTTGTTAGAGCAAAGCCTGATGCAAGCTCCCGCAACTCCTCTAACTTCGTTAATTTTATGTTTATGAATCCGACAGTTAACTGTTTGTTCTAGCCCCCTTCCTCCGCAGGCTCTGTCATTTTACGGCAGAGTAACGCTGACTTGCTGCAATTTGAAAGCAACTGGTGTATTGTTGGTAGCCACCAGGAAACACTACATTGAGGGTGAGGGGGTCTTCTCGATCCCTAATATCACCAGGACCCTCGACGACTCGCCATACTTCTTGTTGACTATCAATATCAATTAGTTTCTCTAGCTTGAGGGGTTTACGATTTTTAACTTCCCCATTACTGCTATCAACATAAACCACAATATTGCCTGTTTGAAACTCTTGACCAATTTCTTGAATCAATTGTAGGAAACCGCGATCGCTGCCACCCCGCTTAAATTGAATCTCTCCGTCTTGTTCTTGGGCTTTACTGGTAATAGTATCCCCCACACCAACTATTGTTGGCATAAGAGCAGGGTCGAAGTTAGTTTTAATCATATCTATTAGTTGTTCGTGTTTTTGGGGTGCTTGTCTGACATTAAAATCTTCCCCCAAAGGATAACTACCAGTCCTTTGATAATAGTAACGATTGAGAATTACCAATACTCCCACTTCTTTTACTGCGCCTCTTAACATAAACTGAAAGTCAGTAGTCCCAGAGTCTTTTCCTTGAGCTAGCTGCATTATTTCTCGACCGTCTAGATCTCTACCTAAATTAGGAGCATAATGCACAAAAAAAGAAGTTCCTAGGGCTTGTTGAGCTGCTTCTCCTAATAATTGCTCCATAAAACTCTGCATTTTTCGCTGTAGCTCAATATAGCCATTACTACTTTCTAGGAGTGCTTCATGAAAAACATTCAAATTAGCTGTAGGAGATACCTTATTATCTAGTACTGTCGCTGCAATACACTTGTTAATTTGTTCTGGGTCTAGTCCGTAGTTTTCTTGCTCAAATAATTGCTGTAAATAGGCGGTAATTTTGTGAGGGACTTGCTCTAAAAAAGTTAATTCTGCTTCACTAACTCCTGGATGAGAAACATTTCCATAATAATCTTGCCATTGTACGCCACCAGCACCTAACCCTGATAGGTAAAGACCTTTTTGTTTGGCTACGGTTGGATCCTCAAAAGCCCTTTCGATAATTCTATTAACTCCTCTTGTTCCAATATGTTCTCCGTTGGTCAGAACATAAAAGTGTCCTGCAAAAGATTTTACTGCTTGGAGATATTCTGGTGCGATAACTCTGGTTAGAGGGTCTTTCACTAAACCCATACATATACCGTCAAGGTCTTGGATAATCAGGATATTTTCAGTTTTAGCTAAGAAAGTAATTAAATCTTGATGGTCTAGAGATAAAGAACGCTGATGTAGTGGGAGAATAGACATTAGAATGGTTCACCATGAGGTGGAGGATCTGGGACAGCCACTTCTAGCTTAAGAATTAACATCCCATACCAACCAGATACGCGTTTTACTATTCTGACTTGCTTTAATTCAAAACCTTCTGGGATTGGTCTAGACTGACGCATTTTCACCCAACCAATTTTAGGCAGCTTGACAGCACCAATCCCCCCTGAGGATAAGTAAAAGACCTCATCCTCTTTGTAGACTTAAAGCGTGGAAAACCGTAACCCCTATCCCACATAGCCACAAAAGCATTTTCTAATCGCTTTAGCGTATGCTGAAGTACATGAACATGAACATTTCCCAACTCTTCAAAGTCTTTTCTCGCCTGAGTCAAAGCTTTGCACTGAGTATAGTAAGTTGGACGTTTTGTATCCGCAGGAATGATGTATTCTTTCTCTAAGCTACAAGAGTTAATCTCACACTTTCTTGAATTCACCCATGCCTTTCTTTCTTCTAGCGCATAGTTATAAACTTTGCGACAGGCAATTAGCCAAGATTCAAAGGTTGAGACTTGTTCGGCAGTGGGTTTAAGCTTAAATTCAAAAGTGCGAGTTAACATGAAAAAATGATACCAC
>JASJEK010000160.1 GCA_030064915.1 Xenococcaceae cyanobacterium MO_234.B1 | reverse complement strand
GACGCAAAGACGCAGAGAGAGCTGGAGAGAGTTGGAGTGTGGAGAGTTTTTTAGAAAGGGAAATTTTATTTACTATGGTTTTTATTTCTTCTTTGTCTTCCTTGTTTTCCCATCCTAGGTCTTTGGCTATTGCTTCGGTTAGTCCTAAACGATCCATACTAGAAAAGCGTGGGCTTACGCCAGTGCCGTATCTCGCGATCGCAATTATTAAGTCTCTGAGTTGTTTATTTTGGGGACATTGTCCGAGGATGTGTAAGCCGTCTCTTATTTGAGCTTCTTTTACTTCGCAAAGATAGCCATCAGCAAGGTTGAGAAATTCGGTAATTGATTCTGTGTTTTGAATTCCTAATTCTTGATCGAGGTTTTCTTGTTTTACTAGTTTGGTGATGCGCTTTTGGATAGTTTTTAAACGGGAAGGATCGAGGGTTTGTGCTTCATAATATTCATCAATTAAGGCTTCTAGTTTTTCTAATCCTCCGTATAATTCAGCACGGGTTAGTGGTGGTGTAAGATGATCTATAATTACTGCATGGGAGCGTCTTTTGGCTTGTGAACCTTCTCCTGGATCGTTAACTATAAAGGGATAAATATTGGGAATAGTTTGTAGGGCGATTTCTGGATAGCAGTTTTGACATAAAGCAATACTTTTTCCTGGTAGCCATTCTAAGTTACCGTGTTTGCCTACATGAATAATTGCTTGCGCTTGAAACTTCTCTCTTAACCAATAGTAATAGGCTAAATAGTTATGGGTTGGTTCTAAGTCTGGTGCGTGATAGTTTAAACTTGGGTCAAGATCATATCCTCTAGATGGTTGAATACCAATAAATATATTGCCGAGTTGGATACCAGGAATAGAAAACTCTGTAATCTTCTTTTGATCACTATATTTTTCTAGCTTTGCATCTTTTACATCTCCCCATCGATTAATGATTGCTTGTTGTACTTGTTGAGGTAAAGTATTAAAGTATTGTTGATATTCTTCTACAGATAAGCTGTGATATATTTCACGAGTTGCTCTACTTTCTAAATCGTTAGTAACCCCCTTAGTTAAAAGTTTAATTAGATCATCTCCTGTAGCAGGAATATCTTTAACTGTATAGGCAGCTATTTGTAAGGCTTGCAAAATTTTAATGCAACTGGCTGGAGTATCTAAACCCACTCCATTAGCTAGTCTGCCATCTTTATTAGGATAGTTTGCAAGAATTAAGGCTACTTTTCTTTTTGCAACTACTGTATTCTTAAGTGTTATTAAATTTGCTGTAATATCAGCTACAAAATTAACGCGATCGCAATTTGGTTCGTAGATTACAATATCCGTTTCTAATTGCTCTTGTCTGCGTTTTACTGATTTGAAAGAAATAGCACGAGTGATAATTCTACCATCAACTTCAGGTAAAGCGACATTCATCGCTACATCCCTAGGAGTTAATCCCATCCAGCTAGATTTCCATTGAGATTCTGTGCTAGTACTGAGAATGACTTGTAAAACAGGGATATCTAACAGTTTCCATAGTTTAGTTGCTGACTCATCCCCAATTTTAGCTAGAGAAAAGCTAGTAGTGTTGAGTAAAACTTGTAAAGATTTTTCTTGATTAATAGTTAAAAGTTGCTTCTGAACTTCTATATCTCGTAGAGAAGAAATAAATATGGGAACAGGATAGAGATTTTTCTCGATTAAAGCTTGACAAAGAGCATCTATGGGTAAGGTATTTCCTGCTAAATAATGAGAACGATAAAAAAGAATTCCCACAGAGTAAGTTACTTGATTACTGTTTAAAATTTCTATCTCATTTTCTAGAGAAAAGTTATATAATCCCGAACGAGGAATAGCTTGAGGTAACTTGGGATTATAATTGGTTTTTAAACAAACATCAGCAACAAATTGTAACCCATTGACATAGTTTTCTATTCCTCCTTCAATACAATAATGCCACAGGCGATCGACAAAAGATAAGTTAACATTAGAATGACTAATCAGATCGAGATCAGGAAGATCGTCGCCAGGTAAGACAAATAACTGTATATTGCTATTTTCTACTGTTTCTTTAATTCTTTCTAAACCATAAGACCAATAAGTATATCCTCCTAATAGACGGAGAATAACTATTTGGGCTTTTGATAATACCGTTTCTATATAAGTATCAATACTCAGTTGCTGCTGTAACTGTAATAAGTTAACTACTCTAATATTAGGAAAATCATTAGGTAAACTATTAATTGCTCTTGCTAGAGTCTGAATTTCCGTATCCGCAGCGGTGATAAATACAATGGGTGCGGGGTTTTGCTCAATAAAAATAACTCCTTCCGTTTCAGGATTCCAACCACCAGGAGTTGCTGCTATTTTGTGCATAGTTAAGCTCTAATCTTGAGAAATAATTACGGATTGAATTAGAGTGATAAAAATGAGAGATGCTTAGTTATACAAAGTTCTGATTTTTAAATTTATAGAACTAAGGATAATGTCAGCCAGACCCCAATTTCCAATTTTCAAACAGACGATAAGTAGGGACATTTTCTTGACTTTACGCTCTCTATGGTGTAAAACAGCACAAACATTGGGGGATCGTGCTTTTTTGGTTACGGAAAAAGAGCTATTGTCATTGGCTGATCCAACTTCTGTAATAAATATTCAACATAACTTACAAAACGAAAATTTTTCTTTACTAATTACACCACAATTTAATGCTTTGTTATCAAGTTCATGGCAACCATCAACTCAAGACTATCAAACCGATATTACTTTTGATACCATAACTATTTCTAATTATATATCTCGATTAAAAAAATTATGTCAATATGACTCAAACATTATTCAGTATTTAGAATTCAATCTTACTACTCCAATAAATAATTACTATAACTATTTACAAGATTTTATAAATCAGCTAATGGTAATTCTTAAGCTCGATCAGGGTTGGCAAGAAAAATTTTTATCGCCAGAAAATAATAATCACTGTTGTTTAGATTTAGTAACAGCAAAAAAAATGTTGCATTATCAATTAGAGCCAAAACATATTCTTGAGGGGGTGCAAAATCAAATTGAGCAAAAATTTGATTTATTAGACACTATTCAAATGACACTCGATCGAGTTTTGATGCTCTTGCAAGTTGATCGCCTAGTAATATATCAATTGGATGTTCCTTTACAGTATATAGATTCTACTATTGTAAATGTCGATATTGTAACTTATGAAGCTAAATCTTCTGAAAAAATTGACTCGATTCTTAATTTTAGAGAGGAAACTTGTTTTAAAAAATTATCGAGATGTCACACTAAATATCGCCAAGGATTTAGTGTGGTTATCAATGATGTTAAAGCTGGTTCTAATTTAGAGCCTTGTCTCCAAAATTTAATGGAGAAAATGCAAGTAAAAGCCAAAGTAGTAACACCGATTAATCTTCGGGATAAATTATGGGGATTCCTCATTGCTCATCAATGTTCTAACACTAGAAAATGGCATCCTAGTGAAACGCAATTTTTACGAGACATTGCTGATTATATTGCGATCGCAATTTATCAAGCTCAATCTTATAAGTTATTACAACAGCAGAAAAATTTATTAGAAGAGAAAGTAAAAACTCAAGCACAACAAATTAAAGATGCGTTAGTAGCTGCACAAGTTGCTAATCAATCAAAACACGAATTTATAGATAATATGAGTCATGAGTTCAAAACTCCTTTAACTTGTATTATTGGTTTATCTGGGACATTAATCCATTGGACATCAAATAATAATCAACCATTACCAATTGAAAAACAACAAAAGTATTTAAGAACTATTCAAGATAGTGGCAAAAAGTTACTTAAATTAGTTAATAATATCCTCGATTTTTCTGAAGTTGAATCAGGAAAACATTTACTAAATATTACTTGGTTTTCTTTGCAAGATTTATTGGGGAATATTTTGCCTATTTTAAAACAAGAAGCTCAATACAAGTCGATTAATTTTAGTGTGAATTGTCAAATTATTACGCGAAATGATTATATTTATGCTGATAGAGATAGGTTAGAAGAAATTTTAATAAATATAGTAGGTAATGGAATTAAATTCACACCTTCGGAAGGGAAAGTTAGTTTGAAAATTATTAAAGAATCAACCCAAATTATTTTTCAAATAGAAGATACTGGCATTGGCATATCTCAACAACAAATGCCTCTTATTTTCAACAAATTTCAACAATTAGAATATTCCCGTCGCCGTACTTATGGAGGTGCTGGTTTAGGGTTGGCTTTGACAAAGCATCTTGTTGAGCTTCACGGGGGAAATATTGAAGTAGAATCCGTAGTAGGTAAAGGTTCTGTTTTTACGGTTTATTTACCGATTAAAGAGCAGAAAAAAAGCGAAAATCTTAATCCAAATCTGCCCTCTATAAAGAGCAAAACTATTGTTTTAATTACTCAAGATGAGGAATTTTCTACATTTATTTGCGAAGTACTTACCGCAGCAGAATATCAAGTAGTTTGGTTAGTGGATTCTTCTATTTCTCCCCATCAAATTAAATTGTTAGAACCAATAGTAATAATCTTAGATAAAAACTGTCCTGAAGTAAACATAGAACTTATTACCGAGCAAATTCGGGAAATACAACTAGTAAGGAAGATAAAAATAGTTTTACTTTGTGAGGAAATGTCAACTTTAGACTGGCAGAAGTTTGCTAAATATGGTGTTTATGACTATATGTTGAAATCTATGAGTTTTACCCAGATACTCAATAAAATTTATACGATAATTTAAATATATATAAGTTAAATATATATAAGCAAAAAAATATAAGCAAAAAAGTAAGAGGAATTAATTAATTCCTCCTATTAGCTTAATTCATGGATGACGATTATCAGTTGATGTGGAGATAGTTAGCTTCTGCTTCTAGCTGTTTGATAAGGCTTTCATTCCCTGATGCCCTGGCTGCTTCTAAACGACGCTCTAAGCTTTTACGGAGACTTTCCCGGTAGTTGAGGGCTGCTTTTTTTAAGGTTTCCTGACGATTTTTGTTCATGATGGACTGTTTGATTTAAAAAAGTAATGTAAAAAATTCTCTTTACTTATAGGATAGCATTTTTGTCATGAACTGTATATTCTGTAACAGAAATTTCACAAATTTTTGCTAAATTGCGCTATGACTCAGCAACGAATTGTTACTTTACTGACTGACTTTGGATTACGAGATGTTTATGTAGGAGTCATGAAAGGAGTGATCACACAGTGCTGCCTTCGGCAGATCGCTAGTATTAATCCTCAATTGCAAGTTATCGATCTTACCCATCAGATTCCACCACAAGATATTGCAGCAGGAAGATTTGCTTTACTCAATGCTTATTCTTACTTTCCTCCTAATACTGTTCACGTCGCCGTAGTCGATCCAGGAGTTGGCAGTAAGCGTAGAGGAGTAGCGATACAGTTTCCTGGCGGTTTTTTAGTAGGTGCAGATAACGGAATATTTAGTGGCGTACTCAGTGTAGCACCTGCTGTTGCAGCAGTAGAACTCACTAACCCTAAGTATTGGCGTACGGCTCATCCTAGTAAAACTTTCCACGGTAGAGATATTTTTGCCCCTGTAGGTGCCCATCTTGCCAGTGGTGTAAAGTTAGAAGAGTTAGGAAATGCGATCGCTGTTGATAGTTTAGTTCAATTATCGTTACCCGATGTTGTAGTGACTGAAACTACTATTCAAGGTTGCATTCAATATATAGATGGTTTTGGGAATTTAATTACTAATATTCCAGAAAAAGAATTAAACAGCAAATTGGGATTCATTAAGATTAAAGAGCATAATATCCCTTACTTTCAAACTTATAGTGATGTAGCAGTGGGAGAATTATTGGCTTTAGTTGGTAGTCATGGCTGGTTAGAAATCGCGGTAAATAGTGGTAGTGCAAAGGATAAGTTACAGGTTGCTGTAGGGGATAATGTGATATTAATATCTAATACTTATCAATAGTGTAGATAAAGCGATAGCCAGCATCATACAGTTTTTGCTCACGCAGATATCCATAATTGCGATCCCATGCTCCTACTTTTAACAACACCATTAATCCAAAAATATAAATTAATAGAAATCTCTTCCACCGCCGTCATTTGTCATCAGTCATTTGCTAAAAACTTTACTAAGTTAAGAACTTATGCAAAAGGTCTAAATATCTAAGGAGCAATAATTATGGCTAACGTAGAAATTTATACCCATTCGACTTGTCCTTATATTTGCCAGAGTTAGAAAATAGGCGTAATGTTTATGATGTCAAATCAAACATGAAAAAGCATCTTAGTTTTTAAGATTAGGAACAATAAATAATTTCCCAAAAATTAATCGTTGCTTCTGCTTATGGACTAGAAAATCATCAATTATCTATTTTCTGTTAATCAATCATGTTTCAATTTACTAAACCCTTCTATCCTCTTTTACTATCTGCGGTAAAAAACGATCCTGAACAAGCTCATCGTCAGATGCTAAACACCCTCACTAATATAGAACAATCCCGTTATACTTCTTGGGGCAGTTTTAGTATTAAACAACTGGAAAAATCCTTTTGTTTGGAGGATAGCCGTCTTTGCCAAACTCTTTGGGGGTTAAACTTTCTTAACCCTTTGGGGCTTGCAGCAGGATTTGATAAAGATGGTACAGCAGCAGGAATCTGGTCAAGTTTTGGTTTTGGTTTCGCAGAATTAGGTGCAGTCACTCTTTATGCCCAACCAGGAAACCCTCGCCCCCGTATGTTTCGTCTTCCCGAAGATAAAGCAGCATTAAACCGTATGGGGGCAAATAATCTCGGTGCAGCAGTAATGGCGGATACCTTAAAACAGACTTGGAAGCGCAAACCCCGAACTATTCCTATTGGAATTAATCTTTGTAAATCGAAAATTGCGGATTTAGACGCAGCAGCAGCAGACTATGTGGGAAGTTTTCAACTCTTACAAGATGTCGCCGACTACTTTGTAATTAATGTTAGTTCTCCCAATACTCCAGGTCTGCGATCGCTGCAAGCAGGGGAACAGTTACAACCAATTTTATCCGCACTGCAAGCTGCTAATACTAAGCAAAAACCGATTTTAATTAAAATAGCTCCCGATCTAGATTGGTCGGAGATTAAAACCATTCTCGACCTAGCCACAGAATATAACCTTTTAGGTGCGATCGCAACTAACACCACCATTCGTCGTGATGGTCTAAAAACCAAGATTTTAAGGGCTACAGGTCATCCTATTGAAGAGGAAGCGGGAGGAATTAGTGGTTTACCAGTACAAAAACGCTCAACAGAGGTAATTCGCTTTATTTATCGGGAAACAGCGGGTAAATTACCCATTATTGGTGTAGGAGGAATCTTCACCGCCCAAGATGCGTGGGAAAAAATTACAGCAGGGGCTACTCTATTACAAGTTTATACAGGATGGATTTATCAAGGTCCTTGGATGGTCAAAGAAGTCTTATCAGGATTATTGCAGCGTTTAGAATCACAAAACTTATCTCACATTTCAGACGCAGTTGGTCTAGAACATAAAAACTAATTACTGATAAGAGGGTAGTTGCAGATTTACAACATAATTCAGCTTGGCAAACTAAACTACTCTGCAAATAAACAACTCCCTCTAAAAATTAGCTACCAGATAGGGTTAGTAAACAATTATCTACGAGGAACTTTATCTAAGCTAATGTTCAACGCCGAAACTCTAGGAGGAATATTGGCTCTATTTGGCAGACTACGAGCCATATTGAGGTACAAAGAAGGATCTCCAGCTTTGGGCTTTTTCTCTTGGGGAGTATAACGGCGTACTTCCGCTTGCCAAATGATTTGAGGGAAGCCTAAGATAGCACGGTAGTAACTATCATAGCGAGGAGATTTGATGTTAAAGGGTAATTCTCCTCCATCGCGAGAAGGAAGTACACGACGACGCTGATAAGGAACAGTGTCATAACCGAAGTTTTCCATGTACTCTTCACTGTCTAAAAGTTGATCAATGAAGCCTTCTCTTCCTTTGGTTGCAACTACAATTGACCAAGCAATTTTTTCTTTTTCGCTATATACATCACGTCCTAAAACTCTTTGGACGCATTGTTCTACAAAACGATAGTTACTATTTTTGGAATAGAAACTGTTGTTAAAAGTGTTGGACAATAATAGTCCACGGATGAAATCTCTTACTGTAATTTGACCATTACGTAATTGAGATTCGAGGAATCTTTCGCGGTCTGCTTTAAAAGCATGGAAGAAAATCTGACGATAGGCTGCTTCAATCAGATCACCCATGTCACTGGGAGAAAGTAAATTCTCCGCAGAGTAAATCTTCGGTTGAGTATCACCACCAACTTCGTATCCAGCTACACGAGAGTTTTGCGTTACTGGCTTATATCCTAATAGAGGAATAGACAAGTCAAGACCTCCAAGTATCTTGCAAAATATTAAAAAACTTAATCCCGATCATACGGTAGTTAGGGACTTCTTATTAAGTATGGTTACAAAATATTACAGATTTAGGGGCTATTATAAATGCTAATAATAGCGATCGCAATCCCTCAACTTTAATCAGTCTTTTTTTCTAAGGGAAGGTATTTCTTGAAATACGTTAGTACTCAAGGACTCTGAGGGAAAGAATTTGAGTTAATATTTCTAGTTAACAGTTTCTTGCTTTACTTCATATAAACGTGCAGGTTGCTCTTTAATTCTTTCCGAGATCGGCAAAACCCTTTCAATTACATCGACCAGATATTCATATTGTGGCAATTGTTCGTTAGGTAAAAAACCAGCAGAGGCAGCAATATGAGATGGCGTTTGGGATAAAGTACTTTTAATTTGTTCTTTGAACTCTGGTTCAATTTTATCTGCAATTAGAATCGCACCAGGCGGTATTGTACGAGAGTCAATATCAATAATGCGAAATCGCCCATGTTTATAGTTTGTTCGGTGTTGACGAAATTCTTGAAGAGATAAAGCAGAAGCTGCAACTTCTTGACTATCGAGCCATTCCAAACTAGTTTTTGGAGTAGGTGCAAAATGCACTTCTGCAAAGGATAAACCGTAAAGGTTATATATTGGTAGGTAGTAACCAGTTGCCGAACCTTTTTGTCCTAAAGCAATAGTCTCTCCTGCAAGTTCGGCTTTGGTTTGGAAACGACTATCGGCGTTAACTACAATGACCGAACGTAATTTTGCTACTCCTTCTAAGGGAATAATCGGTTCGTATCGGTGGTAATAAATTGCGTTCGCCGCCAAGCCTGGAGGGGCGAAAACTAAGTCCCACTTTTGCTTGGCAATTTGATCTAAAGCTTTAATTTCATTATAAGCTGGTTCTAGTTCAATAATACTATTGAGCTGATTACCGAGATAGTCTTCCAATTCCGAATAGTTTTCCATGTGAGAACGAGCGCTTGCTCCATAGCTAACAAAACCAACAATTAGCCTTTTGAGTACGTCTTCTTTCACTCGATTGCAGCCTGTAAGCATCAAGACGATTATGACTAATCCTAAAAAACGATGTAAAAGCATGACCGATTGTCAACTAAATTTCTCTAAAAAATACTACCGTTTTTTATAGTACAGCAAGCCTAAGAGTTCATTCGTAAAGAGAATCATAAGAGGGAAAAAGCTCAGATTAGCAGACTATTCAGATTAGCAGACTATAAGGATTGTGTGTGGAACGAACTTTTTGGTTGGTTAAATCGATTTCGCCGTCGGGTCTAAGGATTAGGAATTATCTACAGAGTTTAGCACTGCTATGATTTA
>JASJEK010000159.1 GCA_030064915.1 Xenococcaceae cyanobacterium MO_234.B1 | reverse complement strand
GGAACAGTTACGGGAATTAATATTCCTGATGGAGTTGGTTGTGACCCACAAAATTCTCTGTGTCAACGGTTTCGATTTCGTCAACCAAAAGTTTCTTTTTAGATTTGACTATTTAATGATGGAAATTTGGAGTGAAAAGTGAATTATATCGTCTAGAAAATTGGAATAACTTGTTAGCTTCTGAATTAATTAATTACTGGCTAAATGAGTCTCGCTCTGAATTACCTTCTTGGGCAGAAGCTCTGCTGGCTATTTTGGGAATTAAAGAAGAGAAAGAGCTTGAAACTCAACCATTATTTAAGTCGTTAGTACAAGGAGAATTTCTTTCAAACTTATTGTCAGATTTAGAGCTAACCCTCAAACAAATAAGTTCTGATTTAATAGATGAACCCGATTCAGCCTTAAAACTGATGAAGGTAGAAGCTGAATTGTTCTCTTGGTATTATGGGTCGGCTGAGTCGGCAATAAATTCAGGAAAACTAGAGTACTTAAAATCTAATTTTCAAGTAGTAAGAAATAAGTCACGAAATACTACTCAAGAATTTATTAATTCCTTCTGGCTCAAGACTTCGACTCAACCTTGTTGGGAATATTTGAGTAAGATTGAAACCTTTTTATTTAATGTCTCTCAAGAATATCAGAAAAAGCAACAAAATTATTTAAGTCAAGAACAGGGAGGAAAAAAGTCTTATCAATATCTACTCTTTCAGCTTCTTGAGGCTCAAGATGAGTCATTAATTCAACAGAATTATCAATTAGGAATCAAAGCTTTATTTCATATCTACAAATCTAAAATTAAATCAGAGATTTTGGATTTAGTTCTTCAAGTTGTTAAAACTATGCAATCAGCTCCAAAAGCCATCTCTAGTTATTTGACTGTTGTCGATGGAAATAAGCAGAAACTGTATTCTTTGAAAGAATTTTCGAGTCAATATAATTCTCACAAAGAATTTGATGCTAATTATCGAAAAACTATTTATTTCGCCCAGGATATTATTGTAGAAGGATTCGATTATTTAAAATTAGTTGATAGGGGAGGAATTTGAAGGCTTTGAGGGTCACAATCCACTGTTTATTCAGCAACGCCTCTTGAGGATGGGATTGGGTCAAGCTTTTCTAGGGTTAAGGTTTTGTTTCGATCCCATTGCACTTGAGTCCCAAATTTTTTCCCTTCTCGATTTAAAATTTTTCTCAACCAGAGAAGATCTTCAGTTGAGGCTAGTTGTACTCTGAAGTGTTTAATCTGAGTTGGGATCATTTGCAGGTTGACGAGTTTCCCTCTTTCAGAGTCGAGGGTAGCAAAATACATTAAGCCCAGATCGTCTCGAAAAGCTTCATAGCCGCCGATTCCTTCATAATCATCAAGCAAGTCGCCACAGCCGTAGATAATCAGGTGCTCGCGATAAATTTCCAGGCCTTTAACATGGTGAGAAGAATGTCCGTGAATCAGATCGACTCCAGCATGATCGATTAGTTGATGGGCAAATTCGATTTGTCGGAAGGGAATTTCATAACCCCAGTTGCCTCCCCAATGAATAGAAGCAATTACCACATCCCCTGGTTGTTTGATCCTCTCGACTTGCTTCTGGATATAGCGAACTGTTCTCTCAGACAAGTCTGGCAAGAGATTAATTCCCGGCTTATTTTTATCCGCCGCCCAACTTAAAGGAATACCGCTAGTAGTTACGCCAAAAGAAAAGGCAATCGCTCTCCCTTGACCCTTCTTGACCTCTATAATTGCTGGAGTTTCGGCCTCCTGCCGATTTTGACCCGCTCCAGCGGTTTGAATCTGCGCCGTCTTTAAGGTGGCTATGGTTTCTACCAAACCAGAATATCCCCAATCGAGAACGTGGTTGTTGGCCAGGGAACAACAATCAATTTTAGCTGCTGTAAGACAACCAATATTCTCAGGATTCATGCGATAGTTAATCCCTTTCCCCCACCAATAATCGTTACTAAGGGTGATACTGGTTTCTAAATTAATTAGCTTCACATCTGGTGCTACTCTCTCCCATTCCTCTAGAGCATTTCCCCAAATGTAACTAAAGCTGACTGGGGTGGGAATCGAACCGTTGGCTTCCTCGGCAAGTCGGACATATTCCCTGGCATCCCTCAGCTCAAATTCGGGGATAAAAGGCGCACTGGGATGAGACAAAATTTGGTCGATCCCCCTTCCTGTCATTACATCACCACCGAGAAAGATAACGATTAAATTCTCTTTTGTGGGGGATTGATTGTCAGCTTGAGATTGAGCTGTTTCCATAAACTTTATCTGGAAAGATTTAGATTGGTTACAATCGAGGAAGATGAATCTCAATCCACTCCCGTGGCTCTAACTGGTAGTAGCGTTTTAGTTGATTGTAAAGAGCCGGATGCTCTTGAGCCATTAGGTTGGGTTTTTCAAAAAAAGTCTCTGTGGCAACGGCAAAGAATTCGGCGGGGTTAGTTGAGCCATAGGCATCCATAACTGTTTGACCCCCTCGTTTCACATTTTTAATTAATTGCTGATATTCTTGTGTAAATACTTGGGCCCAAGTAGCATAGTCTGACTTGTGTTCTAGAATCGGTACTCCATTGGCAGTTCCATTTTCATTATCTAGCTGATGGGCGAACTCATGAAGAATGACATTGTGTCCATCCTGCCAATTCTGCGTATCGTATTTAATCTGAGACCACGACAGTACAATTAGATCTCGATTCCAGGATTCCCCCAGTCTTACGACTTTTGTTTCTTCCATAACGTAATTGCTCACAGGCTTAGCCTGGTTCACTACATAAGCACTGGGGTAAACCAAAATCGAAGCAAGTTTTGGGTAATAGTCCCCTCTTTCATTCAACAGCAGCAGAGCCGCAAGAGCCGCAATAGTGAGCTTAATTTCCTCAGTGATTTGCAATCCACCACATCCGACAAACTGTTTTTCCGCCAGAATTACATTAACGTGACCCTGAAGTCGTTTTCTTAAAGGTGGTGAAAAATGTTTATAGATGGGAAGATTCTGCTGAATAATAGTCTCCCAATGTAAGGGAAAAGGTTGGTTTTTAATCCGTTGACGCCGAAGTTGGATGAGAGCCGGCACTAGCTTTCATCAAAGCGCTCATCACAATCATAGTTAACAAAACAACGATGGCCCTCTTCATCTGCTCTCTTCAACTGGTATCGTTAAGTTAACTGGGAAATACTTTATGTTTCTATATAGCCAAAATTAGATACTGTACATGACTGGGAAACTTAATCTCTTAATCATTATCTAAACAATAAGCTTAAATATAGATAACCTCTTGTTAACGATGGAAAGCCAAATCATCATGACTGACAACAGAGTGTAAGTTGTTCGAGCTTTCCCAATAGTGACATTAAATGAGTATTGCTTTTTACGAAGTCAATGAGTCATCAAGCGCAACAGTTCATCGGTGGACATCTTACCGCTAATCTCTGTTCCTTCCAGCAAACTATCAGCTAAATCTCTTTTATGGTGATGTAACTCCACAATCTTTTCTTCAATTGTTCCCTTTGTTACCAGACGATAAATAGTTACAGGGCGTTGTTGCCCAATACGATGAGCGCGATCTGAAGCCTGATCTTCTACTGCGGGATTCCACCAGGGATCCATATGGATAACGTAGTCGGCAGCAGTGAGATTAAGTCCGGTACCTCCAGCCTTGAGAGAGATTAAAAACACATCCCCATTACCCCCTTGAAAGTTATCTACCATTACTTTGCGTTTTTTAGCTGGGGTACTGCCATCAAGATATTGGTAAGAAACCTGTTGCTTGTCAAGATAATCACGAATAATATGCAGATGATCCACAAACTGACTAAATACCAAAGCTTTATGGCGGTTTTCCAATAATTCTTCCAAGACTTCTCCGAATAATTCTAATTTGGCACTGGGTAAATTACTATCAGACATTACCAAACGAGTATTACAACAGGCGCGACGTAGTTTCATAATTTCCGCTAGCACTTGTAGATGTTTCGTTCCCGCAGTAGCATCACTATCTGATAATTTTGCGATCGCTTTTTGCCGTAAAGCTTCATAAAATGCCATTTCGTCTGGAGACATATTTACGTTTAACACAATTTCCGTGCGGGATGGTAATTCTTCTAGTACCTGGGTTTTAGTGCGACGCAGTATAAAGGGTTGAATTAGTTTTTTAAGCTGCTTCCGGATCTGTTTATCTTGATTCCTTTCAATGGGAATTGCAAAGCATTGGTTAAACTGTTCCCAAGAGCCTAGTAAACCTGGATTAATAAAGCGGAATAGATTCCACAATTCCCCGAGATGATTTTCAATGGGTGTACCTGTAGTAATTAATTTAAACTTACCCTGTAGCTTCATAGCAGCTTGGGACCGTTTAGTAGTCATGTTTTTAATTGCCTGGGCTTCATCCAGGACAATAGTTTGCCATTCCACCTTGGCTAACATTTCTGCTACTTCTTCTTGTTGCAATAAACCATAGCTGCACACAAAGAGATCGAAAGGTTGTAGTTCGTCTAAAGTCTTCTGGCGGTCGCCATATCCAAACTGCACGGGATTTAAAGTAGGAGCAAATTTCTGGGCTTCACTAATCCAGTTCATACAGACAGAAGTAGGAGCAATAATTAAGGTTGCACCTTTAGTTGCATGACTGAGAATTACTGCTAAAGCTTGTAAAGTCTTACCCAGTCCCATTTGATCTGCCAAACAAGCTCCCACACCCCAATGAGCCAGACGAGATAGCCAGTCAAAACCTTCGAGTTGATAATCTCTTAATTCCCCTTGCAGGGTAGAAGGTAACTCTGGTTGCAAATCCTTCATTTCCTTAAGCTTACGAACCTGTTGCTTCCAGTGTTTATCGGCTTTGAGTTTACCCACATCTGCGATCGCATCTTCTAAGACTAGGGAAGTCAGAGGATGAAACTGCAAACTTTTACCCTTCTTACTGCCAAAGGTTCTTAACTCATCCAAACGTTTACGGAATTGTTCAGTTAGGGCGATAAATTGACCGTCACCGAGGGGAATAAAGCGACTGGGGGTTTTTTCGAGTAATGCTAGTAAATTTTCCATATCTAGCACCAGATTTTCGTCTAGTTTTAACTCTCCACTGGCAGCAAACCAATCATTTTGACGGTTAATCTGCATCTGGAAGTTGTTCATTCCCGCTTGATGAGCAATTCTTAGTTTCTCTCCTTCAGGCCATTCTATAATTACTTTGTCTCCTAACTCCTGGAGTTCTAATAATAGGAATAAACAGTCTTCTGGGTCTTCAATGAGCCATTCCCCGTCTTCTGGTTCGTAACGAGTCAGGATCGGACAGGATTTAATCACATTATTAGCAAGTTCCTCCTCTTCTTCCATCTGTCGGGTAGTTTGCAGACGTTGACCTTCTATTTCGGTAATTACCGTCGAACCTCCCTTACCAGGACGATAATAAGACCCTACATCCCCAAAGGGACGACAGAGTAAGGCAGCTTTTAAACCTGCACCTGCGGGTAAGAGATGTAAATGAGGTTGAGAATTAGCTGTAACCTCCGTGGCACTTGCTACCCCACCACCGATATCAGAATGGACGGTAACTATGGGAGAAACTCCGCTAATAGCTGCTAAAACCTGTTCGGAAGCTAAAGACGGAACTTCTAGGCAATTTTTGGAACCCAGGATAGTAGCGATGCGTTGATGTTCGGGGGTAATCTCAATTACTTTCAGTCTAGTGGGCGTTTCTTTGACGACGATAAGATCTTTATCTGATCGTAGTTTCGGAGAAAACTCTAAAGTAATGCGTTCCTCTTTGATTTTTTTGACAATTAATTCTGGTTCTCCGGAGACGATATCAACGCGGGTTGTAGGAGAATTTTCCCAAAATACCAAGGGATGTCCCACTATAGCTAACATAGCGCGATCGTCAAAATTGTAATCGACTTTGTCGTAGTAGCCATAGTAGCTAGTTTCGATATGACTACAGATCCTTAAGTCTTGAGTAGTGAGATAATCAAATTGACCAGGATTACTATACAAGCGTTTCAGGGCAATAGGACGACCTTTACTCCAGCTTCCTTTCGCCGTAATTTTTTGTTCTCGGGGTTGCAGCATAAAGCTAGTGGAATAGAAGGTAATTAACCATACTAAACGCTTTTGGTCTTCAATTTTTGCCTCTACCTGGGGTTTTTTTTGTAAGTTAGCTAAAGCTTTTAAAGATATTTCCCAAGGCTGCTGTGGTTTAATTAAATCTACTAGGTGAGGTACTTTGGTTTTAGTGTAAATGGCTTCTACTTTGTTCCCCTTGGTTTTGAGACGAGATAGTAATTCTGCTGCTTCTGCTGCTAACCAATAGTAACCAGTCGCTTCAGCTCGATCCGAGAGGAATTTTAACAGCCTGGGTACACGTCTTCTTGCTTGTGTTTGATCTACCCAATAAAGACACAGGGAACAAAAGAAGGTTTCTAAACTATGATGTTCTTCATAGGAAGCGATGTAAGCATGGTTAATCCACTCCTTTTGACTCATATCACCCTGCTGAATTTGCAATACTTTTTGCAGCCAGGTATAGATATAACTCAACCAACTATCTGATTGTAAAGCCATTGTAGTAGCGTAACCTTCCGCCTCTTTCAGCCTGGTGGGTGAACCATCTTGCAACAGTGCCAAGATAAAAAAGATCCCGCCAATGCTCTCAAAAAATACTTTCCGTTTTCCCGTAGCTTTTCGCAATGATTTTAATGCGCTAGTATAATGAGCGATCGCCTGTTGAGCATCTCCTTCTAAAAAGGCTAACCATCCCCAAAAAACATTTGCTGGTTCTTGACATTTTTCGCTAACTTGTTCGAGATAATGCTTTGCTGCTTCAATATCATCCCGTAAGATAAACTGTTCGGTTAGTAGCAACCGTAGATTATCCGAGCAACGTCCATTGGGCTTATTGGCTTCTGATTCTAGGAAAGTAAACTGTTGGGATGCTTCAGACAAGTACATTACTGAATCTGACAGAATGCTGACTAATCCCAACTCGTATAGCTCTGGAGATACTTGGTTAAACCAATAAGAATCAAAGGGATTATTGAAGATTAATTCGATGATTTCATTGAGCAAGATGGGTTCTCGATTGTAGCCATATTTTTGATAGCATTCCAACTGTCGCCAGACAAATTTCATGTCCTGGCGATAGATGCCAATACGAATTTCTCTTAACAGTTGTTTTTTACTGCTAAAATCTCTGGAGTCTTTGATATTGTAGTAAGTAGGGATGGGTAGATAAGTTTCTACTATCTTTACCATGTTTTCCCATACTCCAGCTTTAATTGCATCGCGGGTAGCAATTTCAGCAAGCAAAGGATGACATTGAGGACATTTACCTGATTCTTGAATAAGTAAATTCTGTTCTAAGAGATGTTCTAGGTGGGGTTTTAAGGTTTTACTGTTAAAAGCTTGACCATTCTCTTGCTTTTCCCCAATCCAATCTAAACATTTCAAGAAGGTGCTTCTCTTAACAGGTTCGTAAATAACCGAGAATAGTCTAACAATTTGTCGCTGTAGTGATGGTAATTTTTTATAGATTTGACTAAGTTGCTGACGAAGCTTTGTAGGTTCGGTTTCGGAAGCGAGCATAATAAGCTGTGGGTATCAACGCAAGTAAAGGACGCAGGAAGTACAATTGACTTAATAGTTATCCTACAGCAACAAACCGATACTTATTCCAGCAATTCTGATTTTTGAGGCGGGGGAGGCACACCTCACCCTACCTATGGTTCTTGTGGGTAAGTCCTGTTTTAGATAAATCTTGGGTATCTGTAAAAGATCGGGCGAGCGCAGTTTCTAATTGCGGGATTTCTCCTGATAATTATTAAGCAATTCTTAAGTTGTTTAAGTGAGGACAGCTTATGCTTCCATTTCGGACAACTTATGATTCAAGTGACAGCATGGAATTTGGAGGCCAAAAATCAAAATGTCGGAGAAATAAAAAATGAATTTTAACTCTAAGGGTAGTCCCAAAAATAGGGAGTCAGAACCAGTAAATTTCGTTAAAGTTAGTAAATTCCTCAGTTTTGTTCTACGTCATAAACCAGAAACAATTGGTCTAGAATTAGACCCACAGGGGTGGGCTGAAGTAGATATGCTGATTGATTTAGCTCAAAGAAAAGGAATGCATCTCACCCGCTCCATAGTGAAACAAGTTGTGGCAACGAATGAAAAGAAGCGTTTCTCTTTGAACGAAGATAAGTCCAAAATTCGAGCTAATCAGGGACATTCAATTAAAGTAGATTTAGCTTTGATACCTCAAAAGCCACTAGAATATTTATTTCATGGTACAGCAACACGTTTTGTTGAATCGATTTCCCTTCAGGGATTGCGCCGAAGAAACCGAAATCAGGTTCATTTATCTTCTGATGAATCAACGGCAATTCAAGTAGGACAAAGACATGGAAAACCAGTAGTGTTAAAGATTCAAGCCGAAAAAATGTACCATGCTGGATTTAGCTTCTTTTTGTCGGACAATGGAGTATGGCTAACAAATCATGTTCCGCCACAGTACATTATTTTTAGAGAGTAGGGTAAGCAGGTAATTTGATTTGATTGTCATGCTGCCCAGAAACTCTCAGGGCTGAACGGCACGGGTGCTTCCATTCTTTTCTCCAATTCAGAAACCGTTATGATTGCAGTGGGCTTTAAGACTTGCCAATGTTCCCTAGTGATGCGGTAAAGAGATCGCAGATAACTAAACCGATTAATTGCTTCATCCTGGTCAAAAGGCGATACATCTGGGTGTTCTCTTTTGATAAGTTCTCGATAGTTAGCCGACAATTCTGTCAGAGTCTTAGGAGAACCAAGGATACGCATTGCTGGACTTTCTTCCGTGCCATTCAAGGGTAAACCTGGTGCAAGTAAGCGATTAGTTAATAACAGTACAGAGAAGTTTTCTGATTGCTTTAATTGTTCGGATTGTGACTCTAGTTGTGATTCTTTTTCTTTGAGTTGAGATTCTAAAAGTTTGATTTGCTCCTTGGCAACTTGCAATTCTTTTTCTACTTCAAATGCTTCTACGGAGAAAGAAGTAATAGTTTGGTTATCTTCCCTGATTCGAGAATAATTACTTTCACCCTCTTCTGACTGCATAAATTGCAATTGAAGTTTAGCAGCTTCTATAGCAAAGCGACAACGATTAAGCTTAGAGGTCAACTTTAGTCCTGTGGCTTTCTGCAAGTTTTTGATTGCCGAAGGCGACCAAGTTGCTCTCACTTTCTTGTAATAAGAGAGTAATAATAATTCATCTTCTCCAAGAAGAGGATTTAAGTTAACGATGACATTAAGAAATCTAGCATTTAAAGGTTGATTTACTTCTAAATCTAGAGCCGTTTCTAATTGCTGTAATTCCATGATTTTTCTGATTTTTCTCCTCTAATTTTCCCTTTAGAGTAAAACTTTTGATGTTCTGCTCTGGTGGCTTGCCCTCGAATGGGGGTACTTGCTTGTCAGTTCTCTACAACTCCTAAACTCAATAATGCTTGTTTATCGGAATCTGAATTTAGTTGCACATCATTAAGCTTTAACAAATTAGATTGTTGATTTCTTTGGTGAGATAAAGTTTCTGAAAAACTAGCAAACTGAGGAGTAGCTGGTTTAAATTCTTCAATTTGTTGGGCAGTCTTACTTTCTACATCTAAAGCTCTTGTTGCTGCTTGTTGTGCAAATTGGTTAATAAAATCCTGTACTTCTTGCAACACTTCAGAGTAGGTTTCTGCT
>JASJEK010000158.1 GCA_030064915.1 Xenococcaceae cyanobacterium MO_234.B1 | reverse complement strand
TTCCGCACACGAGCCTCATAAATTCAGCACGCAGCCCCTCCCCAAGGAAGAATTCGAGAATTCTGGTTCACAACCCATGTCTATTTTATTTTCTAGGTTCAATTATTCGATGAGGCTATTCTCACCTCACGTCGAATTGAAGACATTATACAACGGTTGAAGCCATTACTATATAAAGATTATGTATCCATTACTGTAAAGCCTTCTCCGACAGGTTATCGCGGTCTCGCTGCGCTCCGCACTTCGTGTCCGTTCTCATGAGGGGCTGTGTGCGGAAATAAATTCCGCACTTTAAACGCCCCGTCCCGACGCTCATGCTACGCTCTTAGCGCGGGGCTTCCCACTCGCACGCTAAAAGTGAGGGACTTCTTTTGACGTTTAAGTTAATTATCAATTATCAATTGTTTAGCAAATTGCAAAGCTTCATGGGAGTTGCTAATTTTGCCTTCTATGTAGGCAATCTGGATTTCTGTAAGTAGTTTGCCAATCGCAGGAGATGGTTTAATTTGTAATTCTCGAATTAAGTCATTACCTGTGACTACAGATTTAGGATAAGCAACAGGATCACTTGGATTGAGATATCTTTCCACTAGAGGAACGATGATAGATTTAGGTATTCCCTTGGCAATTGCTTTTACAGCGATAATCGGAAAGATTTTTTTTACTTCTAAAAAAAAGAAATATTGTTCTGGCAAACTCATTTCATCAGTTAAAGTTTGCAGATGATGTAGGTGTTTAATTGTTCCCAATACAGCACGAATATGGGAACGGGAGTATTTCAGTCTTTCTAACTCAAATTCTGCGGTTGGGATATTGGAGGAGACTAAAGTAGCTAATTTGGCTAAAGCTAACCATTGATGACAGCGATCTCGAAGAGATCCGCTAGTCTTCGACGCACTTCGTGTCCGCGGTGCGCCAAAACCAGGATAAGTTGCAGTTAAAAAACTTCCAGTTTCTTCCACAGCTTCTAATTCTGCGATCGTATCTGCATCAACTTGATTAAACCAAAGTTCAATTAAACCATCTTCCCAAGCGGATTTAAGCCAGGTATTACCCAGAGAACAAGCTAAAAGGTAGTTTAATTCGGTTTGGACTCTTTCGGCGGCAATTTTGCTCAATAAACCAGCAAGAGACTGGATTGTTTTCCTAGTTTCGGGTTCGATTTTAAAGTCTAGTTGAGCAGCTTGGCGATATCCTCTTAATAACCTGAGAGGATCGTCTCTGAGGTTCTCAGGAGATACCATTCTAATGATTTTTCTTTCTAAATCTCTGATTCCCCCTAAAGGATCGATAATTTTTTGTTGTCGCACATCGTATGCGATCGCATTAATCGTAAAGTCTCTTCTTTTTAAGTCTGTTTCTAAACAGTTTCCTTCTTGTAGTGCAAAATCGAGAGTTGCTTGGGGAAATACTACTCGCGCAATTTGTCGAGCTTGATCTAAGACCACAAATCCCCCATTGTAGTGACAAGCGATCTGTTTCGCTATTTCAATAGAATTCTCTGGTACGACAAAATCTAAATCTAAATAGTTACCTTTTCTTCCTAAAAAAGCATCCCTAACTGCACCTCCCACCAAACAAGTAGCTTGGGGTAAAAACTCGATGTCAAAAGGCAAAGCAGGAATTGCTAGAGATGCATTAACGGTTTCTAAACTCATCAATTAGTAAAAAATTAGTAAAAATCAATTAAACAAAACTCTCACTGTATATCAATCCGAGGTACATTAACAATAAAGCACCTTAAGGTAAAAGTTATGTGTATTTGTGTTAACTGTTACTTTGTCGATCGCTGTGAAACTTACCACGCAGTAGAAGGTCAACACCAACAACCTCATCTTACCGATAACCCAGATTTTGAAGCCAAAGAACCTACTATTAATGTTAATATCCGCACCATAGAAGATGCGATCGAAATGGAGTGGGATGTAGTAGGTTGTGAAAGTTTCCTCAAAGAAGCTGGTAAATGGGCAAAACTTCGGCCAGGAGAGCCTATTCCTACTTGAGTTCGGAGTTGGGAGTTCGGAGTTTCGAGTGACCTGCGGTAGTCGCGAAGCGCGGGCGACTCAAGCACGGGAACGGCGGTCTGAAATGTTCGAGGAAACCTCGAACATCGCCGCCTCAGCAAGTTCCAGTGTCGCGCCCTTGACTACGGTAGGTCAGCGGGATACTGTAGGCACTCCGAACTCACGTTGTTACCCTATTTGACCAAGAAGATCTTGGGCATGGCTATCAGTCTTAACCTTTTCATCAACATAACTGATTTTGCCTTCAGCATCGATGATGTAGGTAACTCGTTGAGCATAACCAGCACCCTTGTACTCACTATAAAGGTCATAGGCTTTGGTAATAGTCCCGTCTTGATCGACAAGAAGTTGAAAAGGTAGGCCATATTTTCCTTTAAACATCTTATGGGATGCTTGATCATCCATACTGACACCTAAGACAACCACATCTTTATCTTGATATTGGTTGTAGTTATCGCGGAAGCTTTGAGCTTCTTTGGTGCAACCAGGAGTATCATCTTTGGGATAGAAATATAAAACTACTACCTTTCCTCTAAAGTCAGAGAGAGAAACTTGGTTGCCTTCAGAGTCAACGGTAGTAAAGTCAGGGGCTAGAATTCCAACAGTTAAGGGCATAAATCTATATCCTTATTCAAATCAACCTTTATTGATCATAAAACGAACCAAGAAGATCGAGTAACAAAACATTTGGGGGTATAACTTTTATGTGTTTAGAGTTGGTAATTTGTATTACCAATAAGCTTTGTACTGACCTCGTGGCTGATAACGAGCTAGATGACAACTACAAAATGCCTAAATTAAGGTAATAGTAATTCCGCATCTCCTGGTTGCGGTAGTCGAGGGGAATTATCTCTATTTTCTCTGGTTGGAGGTTGTGGCGTAACTGATGGTGCTTGGGGAACAGGCTCAGGAGTAGGATTATAAATTGCGAGCAAGGTGTCTATTAATTGATTTCTTTGACTGCGACTTAAGTTTGCGATCGCCTTACGGTCATTGTTGAGGGGATTTGTAGTCAAGGTTTGATTACCAGGATAACGATTTTCAAACATGGTTTCATTAACCTGTAGATAATCAGCGAAAGTTAATTGCCAATCTAGTCGGTAAATCAGAGGACGATTTTTAATATACTGGTGATAGCGAATTAAACGACTCAGTAAAGTGTTGTCTGAAGCTATTTCTCCTGTTTCTTGACTAACGTATTGATTCTCTAGGGGAAAATCGGGAATTCGCTGATAAACCTTCGCTGCTACGTCATCAGGTCGAGGAAGTTGAGCTAAAACTGGCGAGACAAGACTTAATGCCAGAAACAAGATCATGCCCCAACAAAATCTTCCCGCCAGTCTAATGATTCTTTGATAATTACTAGGTTTTAGAGCTTTTCCCATAAATGATAAAAAGAAACAGTTTATTTTTCCCTCTGCCCCCTCTGCTCCCTCTTAAGCTGGTCAACATCGAATTTGTCGGTTGAGGCTGGTCGCTTCGCGCACCAGGGCGTGAGGGGAGATAGGGCACCGAAGGGGGCTTATATTATCCAAAGATAATGAATCAAACCGATAACTTAAGTACTCAAGCCCCCTTCCAGGGGGAGGTAGGGAGAGGGTTTTAAGGTTTGTTTCCTAATTAATAAAGCAAGCAAGTTAAATGTGGATTAGCTTATCACCATTCGTTAAAGACTCAGTGTACCTCATGAGTCCGAGAAACGCTATAGTAACATCTGCTATTGATTTTTAATAAAGGTTCTAATAGCCTTTTCTAAGATTTTTGTTCGCATCTGATTGGGTAAAGATTTATAGAATTTATAGAGAGAATCATCAACTCGAATTGAGGTTTCTTTCTTCTTTCCTGGTTGTTCTAATTCTGTGAGTTCCATACCCGATTGATAGGCTTTTAGTGCTGCCCGAATTAGATCTGTGACCGAAGTATAGGTAAAGTCATTCCCTGTGTGTAAAGCTTTAACCGTGTTTTGTAATGTATTGTATAGAAGTGCGTTGCACTGTATCGTAATGGAGTGTTTGTAAGTTTTATTTGGTTCAGGTGTTGCTGGTTCTACCGGTGATGAAATAGCTAGAGTAGTGAGTTTTTTTTGAATTTTTTTCTTGGCTCTTAAATCCATAATTTTATTTTTCTAAAACTTGCGTGATTGCTGTAAACAGTTTTTGGGTTTCATTTTGAGTTTTGTAGTTGATTAATCAGGTCAGCGTTACACCGCGCCCTTAACGACGGTGTAACGCTGACCGCATTCCGCGGTCAAAATTGAACTTAAAACCTTGAAAAATCGTTTGCTCCTAAATCAGTAGCATTTCTGGTTTTCGTCCGACACATCTGTCCAAGACTAGTAGATATCAATGAAGAGCAACTTTTAATTCAGCAACACTTTATATTTGCTGCTGAGTTTCTTTCCGTAATAATCCTGATATTTTCAGAACTGTTTGATAACAACCAATAGTTGCTAATAGTTTGAGTTGTAAGTAAATTCCCCAGGGATTTATTAGGTAATTGTTCTATTGAATAGTTCATATTAAGTTCTTTTTTGCGGAATTTACTTATTATTAAGATACACTGCTGTATAATTTGAAACCGTAAAAACGCTTAACTTTAGACTAGGCTGAATCAGCTTTTTCGCTTATTTTTGATTAGGAAATCCTCACTTCTTTTTACTTGGTTAAACCTACAAATATGCTACTTAAAAGTATGAATAATTCACCTTTATCTTTGCAGGGTAATCCCATCTAAATCAGGTTGGTCTAGCAATCCCTAACTGGCATCGCTTCAGTGGGAAGTAATTGTCCATAGCTGCTGCGAATGGGGCGGTTATCTTCGCTCTTCGTTGACATCGCGCCACTCAATGGAGGCTATTTTCAATTCCTCAATGGGAGCAGCAACCCTACAAAAGAATATTACGTCTATCTAAGGTAAAGTAGTTGTCGAAATTTGTTATTTAGTCATGATTCAGTTATCCTCACTTTTTTTGTTTCTTTCCCGCAGACGTTGGGCATACGGATTTTTATCCTTCATTTTTGCGCTCAGTATCATGTTGAGTAATGCTCAACCAACTCGCGCTATTCCTTGGATTGAGCTTTTCATAAGAGGGGCGCAAATTTATCAACTGTCTAGTATTTCTGATAAGCAGGAAGTAGAACTAGGTGGAGAAATTAATCAAGAGTTAATTAAGTCTGGTCAGGCAAAAATTTATCGTAATAAAGAAATTACCCGTTATGTCAACCAAATTGGGCAAAGACTCGCTAAAACTAGTGCTCGCCCCGATATTCCCTACACTTTCCAGGTGGTAGATGATAAAAATGTCAATGCCTTTGCAACTATGGGAGGCTATGTATATGTCAACACAGGGTTAATGCTTAAAGCAGAAAATGAAGCGGAATTAGCCAGTGTTATTGGTCATGAAATTGGTCATATTGCAGGTCGTCACGCCATTGAACAGATGCGCCAAAGAGCGATCTCCCAAGGGGTTCTTTCCGCAGCAGGATTAGAACGTTCTCAAGCGGTACAAATTGGGGTAGAGTTAGCTGTAAATCGCCGTAATAGTCGTGAGGATGAGTTAGAAGCAGACGGTTTTGGTTTAGACAATCTTCAAAAAGCTGGTTATGCTCCTTCCGCGATGGTAAGCTTCATGAAAAAATTACTACAGCAGGGTAATTCTATTCCTACTTTCCTGAGTACTCATCCTGCAACCTCAGAACGCATCAGACTTTTGCAACAGAATATAGACTCTAAAACCGCTAATGTAGGAAATGGCTTAAATAGTAAGGTATATAGAAATAGAATTCGCTCTATTTAAACTCTGAAAAAATGCTGATTCAGGAAAGCTAACCTACATTTAAGTTGCATATTATTTGATTAGGAAACAAATTCTTAAAACCTCTCTTAGCCTCCCCGTCAATGAAAAAAATTCCCAAACTAATCTCTCCCCTTTCTACTTCTGACTCTCCTCGTCTTTTTAATGAATCTTGGCTAAAAGCATTACGTACCCATAAGGCGATCGCTGTAATTCGTTCTCCTAATCTGGAAACGGGTTTAGCGATGGGTGAGGCAGTAGCCAACGGCGGAATTGGAATTGTGGAAGTGACTTGGAATAGTGAACAACCTCAAGAATTAATTTCTCAGTTACGTTTGAGATTCCCCCATTGTTTAATAGGTGCAGGAACAATTTTAAATTTACTCCAACTCCAAGAGGCGATCGCTTGTGGCAGTCAATTTTTGTTTTCTCCCTACTTCAATCCCCATTTATTAGATATTGCCATGAATCGTTATAGTGTACCTTTTGTGCCTGGAGTACTTTCTCCTACAGAAATAGTTAATGCTTGGCAAGCAGGGGCAACAACGGTTAAAGTTTTTCCCATTCAATCTCTGGGTGGTGCTGAATATATTAAGAGTTTACAGGGTCCCATTGGTCATATTCCCCTAATTCCCACAGGAGGAATAACTATTGACAATGCCAAAGAAATGTTAGCAGCAGGAGCAATATCTGTTGGGTTGTCCAGTAATCTTTTTCCTCCTTTTCTAGTAAAAAACTGTAATTGGCAAGGCATCACTGACAGAACCAGAAATTTTGTGAAAAAATTGGAGCAAGTAGCAAGTAGCAAGTAATAAATGCTTAATTTCTAGCCTATAAGCTAAATGGCAAGGTAATAGGGGGAATAATAATAGTAGGACGAGGGCGATTTTGTCGAGGGTTAGGCTGTTGAGTGGGAATATTTCTGTTAGGTACAACTCCTGGGGGTAATCTATTGGGTTGTTGAGTCACAGTACCAGGAGGTAAGCCAGTAGGCCGTTGCGTGGGAATACCTCTATTAGGTACAACCCCAGGAGGTAAGCCAATACGTTGTTGGGTCGGAATACCTCTATTGGGTGCAACCCCAGGAGGTAAGCCAATACGTTGTTGCGTTACGATACCTCTATTGGGTACAATTCCTGACGGGATAGTGGGAACAAATCGACTCGCAGCAGGAGATGTGCCATTGGGAACACAAGGGAAAACGCAAAAGTTGATATTATTCCCATTCATGTTGCCAGTGCCAAAGGTGGAATTAGAATTAGGAACAGGCTGAGGTGGCAATTGTCGATTATTATTGGGATTAGAAGAACGGTTAAAAAGTGTATTTAAAGATGCAGTAGCAAAGTCTAACAAAATATTTTGAGCCGATGCTGGTTGAGAAGGTACTACAACACATAAACCAGTCATTACTGCGATCATAAAGTGCCTCGGCTTTGCCGAGATCGCCACTCCCACTCCTTTAAAAGTCATTTTATCTACCTCGAATTCTATCAATAGGTGTTTTGTTTTCCTGTTGATATTTGTATATGTCAGACTAGGTAAATATATGCAGTTTCTTGTGTTAACGTGAGCGTCCAACGAATTATCTTTATTTCGGAATGGGTATTTATCGTCTTATATCGCTGTATTAAGATTTGGGCTTAATTTCAAACTCTAACTTGGAACGATAGAAACAAACATCAAATTCAAGAAAGAAATTAGTCTGACCTAAAATTAGAGGTAAATTTGGGCGACTAACCCAAGCAAAAACTAATCTAGTGACCTGAAAGTCAGCGATTTTAGCTATTAGGAGATACTTATCGATCTTTATCCCTCAATTCAAGATTGACAGAGTACTACAAATATTTTTTATGGTATCTGCAAAACTTATTTGGTATCACTTAGACAATTTTTCTGCATAATTGTTAAGTAGCTTAAATTCCAATCAATTATGTCAGTTGGGAATGAACCACCAGAAATTTTACAACAGCGTCTTTTTTACCGAGGACGCAAATTTGATTATGAAGTAATTAACCTCAGGCTACCTAATGGAGTTGAGGGAGACTGGGAGTGTATTCGTCATCCTGGGGGTGCAATGGCTGTACCTATTACCCCCGAAGGCAAATTTGTGTTAGTTAAACAGTATCGCTTTGCCGTACAAGGTCGCTTATTAGAGTTTCCTGCTGGTACAGTAGAATCCCATGAAGACCCAGCAGAGACAATTAAGAGAGAAATCGAGGAAGAAACGGGCTATCGTGCTGGTAGTTGGCAATCTTTGGGTAAATTTCCCCTCGCTCCTGGTTATTCTGATGAATATATCTATGTTTTTATTGCTCAAGATTTGGAAAAGCTGGAAACTCCACCGCAACAAGATGCAGACGAAGATATTGAAGTAGTGCTAATGACTCCAGAAGAATTAGAAGCAGCCATCCTAGCTGGGGAACCAATAGATGCGAAATCTATTGCTGGTTTTTATATGGCAATAACCGCTTCTCGGTTAAAACCTTGAGTTTTTAAGATGATGTTTTGGGGGACTGGAGATTGGTTATTAGTAAGTGGGTAATAGATAATAAGTGATTGGCTACTTGTTACTTGCTACTTTGGGGATTAGGAATTGATAAATGATAAATGTTAAATGGTAAATGATAAATGTTTAATAGTTCCGAAATAGATCTTGCTAACTACATCGATCACTCTTTGCTCAAACCCACAGCTATTCCTGAAGAAGTAGCTAAATGCTGTGATGAAGCTTTGCAGTATAATTTTCCTGCGGTGTGTGTTTATCCTAGTGCAGTAAAACAAGTAACAGAAATACTCCATAACAAGCGGGTGGAAATTTGCACTGTCATTGGGTTTCCTACAGGAGCAAATACCCCAGGAGTCAAGCTTTATGAAGCCCAAGAAGCCGTAGAAAATGGTGCTACAGAGTTAGATGTAGTAATTAATCTCGGATGGCTTAAATCTAGGCAATCGGATAAAATTTACCAGGAAATTGCTCAAATTTGTGAAGCTACAGGGAAGACAGTTAAAGCAATACTAGAAACTGCGGTACTGACAGACGAGGAAAAAAAACTCGCAGCCGAGATCTGTATGGATGCAGGAGTAGCTTACCTTAAAACTAGTACTGGTTGGTTTGGCGGTGCGACTGTAGCAGATGTGAGCTTGTTACGGGAAATTTCAGGGGGACAAGTAGGAATTAAAGCCTCTGGGGGAATTCGCACTGTAACCCAAGCTAGGGAATTGATTGCAGCAGGTGCAACAAGATTAGGTACATCCCGTGGGGTGGATTTAATTCGTCAGCAAAATTCTGAAAGTAATGAAGTATAAGGCAACAGGAATAGTTCTTAAAGGTTCTCCTCTCAAAGAAAGCGATCGCATTCTCACTGTTCTCACTCCCGAATATGGCTTGATTCGGGCGGTTGCACCAGGAGCCAAAAAACATAAATCGCGACTGCGGGGACGAACTGAGCTATTTGTAGTTAATCAATTCTTACTAGTCAAAGGGCGATCGCTGGATAAGATTATTCAAGCGGATACTATCTATACCTATCCTAGTTTAAGTCAAGATATTGGGAAACTAGCTTCTGCTCAATATTTAGCAGAATTATCTTTATATATAGCAGTAGATGAACAGCCTCAACAGGAATTATACGAATTGCTAAATGAACACCTGCGTCGTATTGAACAGTTAAAACCTAAGCAAAATGTCTATCCCTATATTGCTCACGGAGTATTTCACTTACTTGCGATCGCAGGAATTGCTCCTCAAGTTCACAGTTGTTGTCGAACTCAAAAATCTGTTATCCCCGAACTGCAAAATCCTCAATGGTTGACAGGATTTAGTTTTGACAGTGGAGGACTGGTTAATTTAGCCCCAGCAGCAGAAAATGAGAGTAAAACCTTTATCCCCTTTGTAGATCGGAAA
>JASJEK010000008.1 GCA_030064915.1 Xenococcaceae cyanobacterium MO_234.B1 | reverse complement strand
ATAAGGAGCGGGACTTATAGCTCCCCCAAACCCCCTCAGAAGTTAAATCTAAAGTGTTGTTAACATCAGGTTTGTTACTTGATGGTAGTATCTGAAAATATTTAAGGATAAAAATTAAGACCGTTATTTATTTAGGAAACTCACAATGATGACTGAAACTTCTAACTCCACCGTCACACCAGAAGAACTAGCAGAAGTAATCCAAGAATTTGAACAGTATCGCGAGCGGTTGCTTAACGATACGATAGAAACTGCTAAAAAAGCTAAATTATCAAAAAAACAGGTAATGGAGCAACTCCAGCCTCAACTCGATCAAATTGATAGTAAATTGGAAGCTCTCCGTAATCAGTACACAATTTTGACGGGAGGAAATGCTGCTGGCTAATTAGCATAATATTCCACTCCCGTGTTGACGGAAAACAATTAATAACGCAATTTGCAATCAAATTTAAAATATCTCTTTAAACTAACTTATGAGTAATACTCTCAATTCTCCTTCTATTTCCCCAGAAGCCACAGATGTTTTACTAGCAGAAGTAAACAGTAAAATAGCCCTTAAGACTTTTGACAATAGCGATCGCCAAACTATTCACCAAATGGTAGAGTGCTTAGGAGACTCCAGAGGAATGGTGCGTCTGGGGTTTGCGGAAGCCTTGGGGAAAGTGGGACAACCAGCAATTCCTTTTTTGGTAGAGGCTCTTTCCCATCACTCCAATGAAGTAGTTAGACGTGCAGCAGCCAAAACTCTAACTCTCATTGCCGATCCTATGACTATTCCCCCGCTGCTAGAGGCTTTTCTCAATGACGAAGACCAAGTAGTTAGAAACTCCGCTGTCGGGGCTTTAGCTCGTATTGGAGAGGAATCGGTATCTCCTCTATTACAAATTTTAGCTTCTCCTGAAAGTGATGAAACTATTAAAGGTCATGCAGCTTGGGCTTTAGCCTTTATCGGCTCAAAAGGCAAAGAAACCATCTATCAAGCCTATAATTCTGATGTAGAAGAAGTTCGCACCGCAGTGGTAGGAGCCATTTCCAAAATTGCGGAAGAACAACCAGAAGCAAGAGCCTTTAAACTCTTATTGCAATCTCTATCTGACTCTTCGGTAAACGTTCGTAGCGAAGCAGCAGCAGCCCTAGGCAATTTAGCTCATGCACCAGCTATTCCCCAGTTACTGGCGTTATTAGCACGCCAAGAGCCAGAAAACCGCAAATCCGCAGCCCTAGCCCTAATGAAAATACGCGATCGCACAGTTCTAGAACCTTTACAAAATGCTTTAACTCAAGAGTCAGATTCAAGAGTCAAACAAGTTATTCAGTTAGCCATTACTCAACTGGATAAGCAGTCAGTTGATGAAGAATGGGAATAACTAGGACAGTGAGACAAGAAAGCATTTTTTTTCTTGTCCTCCTTGTATCTTGAAGTGTCTCCTCTGTACTTTGTTCTCGCAAATTGGTTAATAAATTACAACACAGAGGGTTGATCTTCTGTCATAAATAGTTAAACAACAGTTTAACCATAGGAGAATAATTGCCCGTGAACGCATCCGAGAGAGCGAAAGGACTAGATATCACCACTAAAATAGCTTCAATTGTGACTCTCTTTAAGGCTCAGTTTCCTGATGCTAAAGCTGACCTCAAACCCTGGAAAAATGACCCTGATACCTTAGAATTAGTCGATCCTGACTCTATTGATATTGGGTTTCATTTTCCTGGTTGGAGTAGAAAACTGCAAAGTAACAGTATCTTAGTACAGATTCGTTTTTATCAAGACCCTTTAGATCAAGAAGAAAAATTCATTGGCTTAGAAACAGCAGGATTTAGTCACCTCGGACAAGTCTGGCGATTTTCCACAATCGAAAATTGGCAACTATTTGGCAAACATCTTCCTGTAGAAGAAGTTGCCAATAAACTAAAACTGTTTTGTCGCCAAGTTTTTGAGCTATTTCAATCCGAAGCATCTTTTGAATAGCTAGCAAGGGGATTTAGTAAAATCAAAACTAATAAGTTTTTCTATACTATTAAACAACCCCTCTCTACCGTGAAAATTATCTAGTCGCTTGAGCAAGTTTCCATCCTCAAATAGCAGCAAGGTTGGTAAATTCCTCAAACGATAGGTATTAGCTAACTTAAAATTTTCATCAGCATTGACAGTGACTATTTTAATGGGTTGCCCTGGATTGGTTTGTAATTTCAGTAGCATGGGATTAATCATGCGACATAAACCACACCAAGGAGCCCAAAAATGCACCAATACTGGTTGAGAGGATTGTAAGACTTCCTCTGCAAAAGTTTTTTCATTAACCACCTGCAACATACCACCAGAATGTTTTATCAAGATATTTTATATACTTGAAATTATGCTACAACCAATTGGGATCAAATAAAAGATGCTTATATCCCAGGACTCACCATTGTACTCTAGAAGTTACTTGTAGCAACCAAGGATGCCCCCACCAGAATAACAGGGTAAAACCAATTACTCCTACATAAGCAGGGCGCAGAAACTCTTGCCATTTCAATGTTTGTCTCCCATCGAAAATAGCTAAAAAAGGAATTACTGAAGTGCGTTGCTTAACTACAGTAAAAGCTTCTCCGTATCTAGCTTGCATTCTGCGATCGCCGTGCCATACGGCAAAGAGATGATGGGCAATTAATCCTAAAGAAGTAACCAGAGTGAAAGTTGTGCCAATCCACAGAGTATGGGCAATACACCAGATTACTTGTCCTACCATCTGGGGATGACGGGAGATACGAATAATACCCGTTTCATAAAGATGAACTTGGGGTTTTTGAATAGCTGCAATTTCTAAAAGATTGAAGGTGGCTGGGTAAAGAAAAAGAAAGGAAATGAAAGAAAGTATCCATACTGAGGTTTTAATGCCTGTAATTCCCTGAACTTGCCATAATTGCAGCCCATCATAGCGATGATTGAAAAAGTAAATGATTAAAACTGTTGCCAAGGGAATACTTACTAAAGCAAACAAAACTCGATAGAGTCTGGCTCCGATTTTACTTTCTCCCCAAGGGCGCAAGGCTGCCAAGCCACTATGGGCGATCGCAAAACCCAACAATAAACCCAACATGATTATATGGCTGAAGGTCATCCAGGGTATTTCTGTCATAGATAAATATATATAGGTTAGATTTTCTTTAGTCAATAGTAACAACGATTAATAAAACGATTAATAATAAATACGCGCCCTATCGTGCTACTGTCGAAATTAGGGTGAAATGATCTCATCACATATTAAATTATTAAATTAGCAATTAATGCTGCCCTGGAGCAATAGTTGTCGCTGATTAACTATATTTTTAATCCAATTCTATGTCTGATATTCCTTTTACTCTCGATCAACTCCGCATACTCAAAGCGATCTCGGCTGAGGGTAGTTTTAAAAGGGCTGCTGACAGTCTCTACGTCTCCCAACCTGCGGTAAGTCTGCAAGTACAAAATTTAGAAAAGCAACTCAGCGTACCTTTATTTGATCGTGGAGGGCGTAGAGCCAAACTCACAGAAGCAGGACATTTATTATTGAATTACGGGGAGAAAATTATTTCTTTGTGTCAGGAGACTTGTCGAGCCCTCGAAGACTTGCAGAATCTCCAGGGAGGAACTCTAATTATAGGAGCTTCTCAAACGACAGGGACTTATTTGCTTCCTCGGATGATTGGTTTATTTCGGCAAAAATATCCTGATGTTTCGGTACAGTTACAGGTTCATTCTACCCGCAGGACATCATGGGGTGTGGCTAATGGACAAGTTGATTTAGCGATTATTGGGGGAGAAGTACCAGCAGAGTTACAAGATACTTTGAAGATTATCCCCTATGCAGAGGATGAACTAGCTTTAATTCTTCCTGCATTTCATCCGTTGGCACAGGTAGAGACTATTCAGAAGGAAGACTTATATAAATTACAGTTTATTACTCTTGATTCTCAGTCAACTATTCGTAAAGTAATTGATAAAGTTTTAGCCCAATATGAAATTGATCCTAAACGCCTCAAAGTCGAGATGGAATTAAACTCTATTGAGGCGATTAAAAATGCAGTGCAATCTGGACTAGGAGCAGCTTTTGTCTCAACTACAGCTATCGAAAAAGAATTACAAATGGAAGTGTTACATCGAGCTAAAATTAATGATGTAGTTGTAAAACGTATCTTATACGTAATTATTAATCCGAATCGCTATTGTTCTAAAGCAGCAGAGGCTTTTAGCGAGGAAATACTCCCAGAATTTACCACGGAACAGGATTTCTCTTCTCTCAGTCGGATTTATCTCAATGATACAGAAGAAATAGATATAGATGAAACCTTAGAAAAACATATCTTAGAATAGACCATTAATACTAAATCCGATTCTCATAAGCTTAGACGCACTAAAGTTACCTATTCTGTTCCTTCTCCATAAGGCGTTTGAGAATTTTAAAGTGCAATTGTTTTTGCGTCTAAGCTTATCCACCTTATTTTTGTAGTCTGCGAAGGCAGACTTTGCTTGTCTAGCAAGAGGTTTTAACCTCTAGGCTATAAGTAGGTTTTGACAACAGGATTTGGTATAAACTGAATCTCCCCCTGCTACTCTGCTACTCTGCTACTCTCCTTCCCCTCTCTTGGTCAGCGTTCCCGAGGGGCTGTCTTTTGAGGTCTCCTCAAAAGCTTGTACGCCCCGTTTGCGTCTTGCGGAGGGGCTGATTCTGTCGTTTTACGGCAGAACTCGTACGCCCCGTCCGACGCGGGGTCTGACCGCTGCTCTCCTTGCTTGTATCAACACGTAAGTTTGTCAGTCAACCAGATTGACCCCAGTTTGCACTTGCCACAGGTTAGCATAAACTCCTTCTTGTTCTAATAGTGCTTCGTGAGTCCCCTGTTCTACAACTTTGCCTTGTTCTAATACATAAATACGGTCTGCATGGCGAATCGTAGAGAGACGGTGGGCGATCGCAATAGTAGTGCGGTTTTGGGTGATTTTTTCTAGGGAGCGGGCGATGGCAGCTTCTGTTTCATTATCAACTGCGGAAGTAGCTTCATCTAAGATCAGTATAGGAGGATTTTTTAAGATGGCTCTGGCGATCGCAATTCTCTGTCTTTGCCCTCCAGACAGTTTTTGTCCCCTTTCCCCCACAATAGTATCGTAGCCTTGAGGCAAGTTAGAGATAAATTGATGAGCTTCAGCGATTTTCGCAGCACCAATTATTGCTTCTTCTGTATAGTAATTAGTACCGTAAGCAATGTTGTCTTTTACAGTACCGTGAAACAGAAACACATCTTGACTGACTAACCCTATAGCTTGTCTTAGATCCGTTAAGTTGATGTCTCGAATATCTATGCCATCAAGGGTAATACTTCCCCCTTGAATTTCGTAAAAGCGCAATAAAAGCTTAACTAAAGTACTTTTACCCGAACCAGTAGAACCCACTATAGCAATAGTCTGACCAGCAGGAATATCGAGAGATAAATTTTCGATTACCGCTTCTCTATTGTTGTAAGCAAAAGTGATATTGTTGAGCTTAATTGTCCCTTGAATATTACTAACAGGTAGAGATAAATTTCCTGAATGAATGGCAATGGGAGTATCTAACAAATTCATCACACGGTTAGTCGAAGCCATTGCCCGTTGATAGAGATCGAGAGTTTGCCCTAGTCTAGTAAGGGGCCATAATAGTCTTTGAGTCAGGAAAACTAACACACTGTAAGTACCTACCGCCAGATTGCCTTTAACTACCTCCATCCCTCCAGATAAAAGAATGGCACTAAATCCTGCAAGAATAATCATGCGAATTAGGGGAATAAAGGCAGCGGAAAATGCGATCGCCCGACGGTTACTCTGACGATAGGCTTCACTATCTTGTTTGAGTCTTTCTATTTCATAGGCTTCAGTGGTAAAACTTTTGATTGTAGTAATTCCACTCAAGTTATTAGCCAGTCTGCTACTGAGAATACTGACACTTTCTCTGACTTTGGCATAACGGGGAGCTAATTTCTTTTGAAACGCGATCGAACCCCATAAAATGAAAGGAATTGGTAACATCGCCATCCAAGCAACCCCAGGAGTTAAGATGAAAAATGCTCCACCAATAATCACCACAGTGGTTAATACTTGCAAAATCTCATTAGCACCTACATCTAAAAACCTTTCTAGTTGATTGATATCATCATTGAGAATAGCTAGTAAACTTCCAGTGCTTCTCTCTTCAAAGTAAGCTAATTCTAAATCTTGCACATGACTATAAGCATCTAAACGCAGATTATGTTGGATAATCTGGGCGAGATTGCGCCATAATCTCTCATAAGCGTATTCAAATAGAGATTCTAAACTCCAAATAATTGCTGATAAGATACACAAAATCAGTAACTGTTGAAATGTATCGGTAATCCCAAAACTAGCAATTAAGGAATCTTCTTGTTTAACTACCACATCTACCGCAGCACCGATAAGAGCAGGAGGCGCAAGATCAAAAATTTTATTCAATACCGAACATATTAACGCTTGCCAAATTAGAGTACGATATTTACGCCCATATCTTAATAGGCGCATCAAAGGAGATTTAGCAGATTTATTAGTAGGCATTATTAAGTAATCGGCAGAATTATTTATATTAAAAATAGCGGGAACTTAGTCCAGACAATGGCGACCAAATTCCCAGCGAATAAGTATTTTCAGTGATTAACGGAGCATCTAGTTATAGACTTTTCCGCCACCCCACATAGTACCTCGAATTTCAGGTTGAATTAGAATGTATCCTGCAACTGATTCCAACTCTTCGTCAGTAAGATTACGCATCATGGGATAAAGATCGGAACGAGTTGTATTAGGATGTAATTCGTAAATCTTAGTTTCTCCGTCATAGGTAACAGGGTTTTTGAGATACTCAACGATTCCTGCAATGTTATCTTTAGCAGGTTCAGCATTAGCTAAAGCCTTTAATCCTAATCCTACATTGGGATTGGTTTTGGTTGTGCCAGCTTTATGACAATAAGTACACTTGTCAACAAAAATTCGTTGACCTTGTTTAACTTGTTTGAGACTGAGAACAATCTCTTCTCCTTGGTCATTGAGTTTAACAGTCCGTATGTTTTCGTCTAATTCAACAGCACTAACACTGCTGATATTAAATTGAAAAACCAATAATAAAGTGGCTACCGCAGTTAAAAATAATCGCTTCAACATTGTTCTCCTCAAAAATTTTAATTTTGGCTAAATCACAGAGCGAAATAGAAACATTAAATCTATCTTTGTAATCCTTATCAGACCCTAGTAGTTGGATCCTGATGAGGTTAAGACTGACCATCCGATCTGGCAGATAAGATTTCGAGGATAACCATTTTGGCATCTTCTAAGGCTAAACAAGTAGCTTCATTTTTATAGCGGATATTTAAGCGATCGCAGAGATGAAATATTGTTTCTACCTGGAGATCGTATTGTGCTGCTATGTCTGCAATGGATAGGTCGGCAAAGCCCATAGGGGTAATTTGGATCTAAGGACAATAGATTAAACTAAGCAATTTTCTCATGAAAACTACTCGTTATCATAATTATCATGCCATTCAACAGCCCCAATTTTAAGTAGCAAGTAGTAAGTAGGGGCGCAAGCCTTGCGCCCATAGCAAGTAGCAAGTACAAACTGAATACCATTCCAACCGATAATTCAAAGGTTTTGGAGCTTTGATAAACAGTCTATTTTTGTCTACAAGTCTCAAGTATTTTAGGACGACTGATAGCTAGCTGATGATGTAAATTTACTACTTGACCTATGATAACTATGGCAGGGGCTTCAAATTGAGTTGCTTCGATTTGAGGAACGATATTTTCGAGAGTTCCCACTAATTCCGCTTGATCGCTTCTTGTTCCCCAACGGATCAAAGCAATGGGGGTATCAGCAGCTAGTCCTGCTGCCAAGAGTCGGGGAATGATATTGGGTAGGTTATGGACTCCCATGTAAATGACTATGGTTTCTGAACCTTTAGCGATCGCATCCCAATTGACATCAGGACGATATTTTCCCACTGCTTCATGTCCTGTAACAAAAGTAACAGAAGAACTATAACCACGATGGGTGACAGGAATCCCAGCATAAGCAGGAGCAGCAATACCCGATGTAATACCAGGGACAACTTCCACAGGGACTCCCGCTTCAATAAGGTCGGACATTTCTTCGCCTCCCCGACCAAAGACAAAGGGGTCGCCTCCCTTGAGCCGAACTACTACGGCATTATTTTGGGCTTTGGCAATTAATAATTGGGTGGTTTCAGCTTGTAATTTGGAGTGACGACCGCGCCTTTTTCCGGCATTAATTTTTTCCGCTTGAAGGGAAATCATTTGTAAGATAGCTGGACTCACCAAGGCATCATAAATTACTACATCCGCCTGTTCTAGTAAGGTTTTGCCTTTAACTGTCATTAGTCCAGGGTCTCCGGGTCCTGCTCCCACTAGATATACTTTCCCTTGACATTGGGTTTTGAGTTGCTGAGTCATATTTTAGGCAGTGATATTGTCCAAAATGAGTTGGGCGAGTGTTTCTGTTGCTCCTAGGGGTTGACCTAGAATTAAGTCTGTTGAGAGAAATTGTGGTTGTAATTGAGCTACTTGTTGGGCGATCGCATCAGTAATTCTCCCTGGAAACAAGAAGTAGGGGATAATGGCGATTTTTTTGGGGTTATTTTCCATCTGCTGTTGCACTACAGTTTCTAGGTGGGGTGGTGTTGACCAATAGGCTACTTGGGCTCCACATTGACGAGCTAGATATGCGGTTTTGCGGTTAGCTGTTGCTAGACGACTACCATGTGCCAATAAAATCCTTTCTGAGGGAGAGAATTGGTCGAAAGTACTCCACCGTGCAACGGCGGAACGGGGAGCTGAAATGGAGGAGGCGTAGGGTGAGGTTTCCTCCCAACCTTGTGAACCCCGTTCGCCCATCGTCCCACGAGCAGCTTCGACTTTATTAAATTGGTCTAATAGTAGGGTTTCTAGCCCCGAATAGCTCCCTAGAGGCAGATTTAAGTGAATCTTGATTTGTTGTGGTAGTTGGCTTTGAGCTAGGGCAATTTCTGAGGGAATATCTTGTTTGACATGAACTCCCAAGCTTAGAAATAAAGGAATAATTACGAGGTTTTTCTTCCCCATTGCAGTGGCTTTTTGGGCAAACAGCAGGATATTTTGATGCAATGGTAATTCTGCTAACTCTAGAGCTACAGTTTCTACAGGGGTAGATTCCAAAGTTAGGTTACTGGAGTGGTATCTAGTATTTTTTTTGAGATAGGAGTAATTGTTCTGAGACTCAGAGATTAAGATGTCTAATTTTTGCTGGAAATAATTAGCTAATTGATGACAAATCATTTTAGGTCTAGGATCACGACTACCGTGATAGACCAAAAGGAAGGCAGAATTTGGATACAATTGCAGTTCTGACAAAAAATAATTGACTAGTAATTAAAACCTAAATTCTATCTCAAATAGTAACTTTATCTACATTTTTACTTCTGTAGCAAATGATATATTAATATAAAGTTTCTGTATTAATACGGATGATACTAATGCACCAGTATAGGATTTACTGAGATATCTATGCCTAATCCTAACAATAATTCTCATAGCAATATTTCCCCAGAGTCATCCTTAACCTCTGGAAGAGAATCCTTAGACATAGATCGCAAACAGTATTTACTCAGACTTAAAAGACGCTGGAAACCAGCTTTAGCAGTGTTTTTAGCCACTGTAGGAGCAACAGGTATAGTTAGCTTGCTACTGCCAAAAAGTTATCAAGCAGAAGGAAGGTTACTTTTCAAACAAAATACCTCAGCTTCTTTAACAGAAGTAGGAGAAGAAGCAGGAAGACTTACTAACCTTTCCATGAATCAAACACTCCTCAATAACGAGTTGCAAAAGCTCACGACTAACGCCATTTTGCAGCAAACCATTAATCAGTTGCAACTGACCAATGATGAAGGAAAACCCCTTGAACCTGAAGATTTAAGAAGGAGCTTAAATATAGACTTAATCGGTGGTAGCGACATTATTCAAGTCAATTACAAAAATAAAGACCCCAAAATGGCTGCGGAAATAGTTAATACTCTGATGAATGTTTATGTTCAGCAACAATTCCACCATAATCAATCCGAGTCAGCTAGTGCCGAAGAATTTATCAATCAGCAATTACCTAACGTAGAATCTAGCTTATCAGAAGCACAATCAGAACTGGAGACTTTTAGAGCCAAAAATAACATTGTCGATCTGGAGGAAGAAAAAAGAGTTCTTGTCAAAGAATTAGGTACTTTAAATCAGCAAATAGCTACCACTGGAGCGCAATTACAAGGGATTCAAGCCCAAACTTCTGCTCTCAAAAGTCAATTGGGTTTAAACTTAAATCAGGCACTTACAGTTAATCAACTAGGAAAAACTCCTTTAATTGAAAGTACTCTAGAGGAACTAGCTAAAACAGAAGCAGAGTTAGCAGAAGAAAGAACGAGATTTCAAAATAGCCATCCCAGTATTATTGCTCTACAAGCCAAGAAAGCCCAATTAAAACAAACCCTAGAACAGAAAATTAGGCAAACTGTGGGACGAGGAGTTAAGGTATCCCAAGGTCTTTTAAAAAGCGATGGTATTCAGGAAAATACTCTAGAACGGTTTATTAATCTTAAAATCGAAGAATTAAGTCAACAAAGACAATTAGACTCTTTGAATCAGTCTTATAAAACCCACTCAAAACGGGCAAATGAGTTACCAAGACTAGAAAAACAAGAACAAGAGTTATTGCGTAGAGTTGAAACAGCAAATACCACCTACACAAATCTTCTCGATAGTCTTCAAGAAGTAAAACTGGCGGAAAATCAGCAAACAGGAAATTTGGAAATCATTGAAGTTGCTCAAGTTCCTGAACAAGGAAGTTCTGGCAAAATGGGATTGATGCTGTTAGGAATTATTCTCGGACTATTTCTCTCCAACCTCACCGCTATCTTCCTAGAAATGCAAGACCGCAGTCTCAGAACCATTGGTGAAATTAAGCACAAACTCCCTTACAAAGTCTTGGGTATGATTCCCCTCGACCCAGAAGCCCACCAAAAAGGTATTGTGGTTCAAACTGAGCCAGACTCTTTTACTAGCGAAATCTATCGCATGATTCAGACAAACCTCAAATTTGTTATTTCCCAAAGAACCCCCAAAGTAATCTTAGTAACCAGTTCTGTTCCTGGAGAAGGAAAATCTACCGTAATCGCTAATCTCGGGGCTGCGATCGCTCAACTAGGTCGCAAAGTCCTCCTAATCGACGGAGATTTAAGACGCTCCCATCAACATCAACTTTGGGGCGCAAGTAATCACACAGGAATTGAAAATGTCATTACCCAACAAGTACCCCTAAACGCAGCCGTATCTCGACCCATGAGTAAGCTAGACTTACTCACTGCCGGAACAATTCCCTCCAATCCTCTAGCCCTTCTAGATTCACGAGAGATGGAAGAATTAGTCGCCCAAGGAAGAAGAGAATACGACCTAGTATTAATTGATGCACCACCCTTACCAGTAACCGCAGATGTCTTAACCTTAAGTAAATTAGCAGACGGAATTATTTTTGTCAGTCGTCCAGGAGTAGTGGAACAAGAAAGTGCGGAATTAGCGAGAGAGACTCTAGGAACTACAGGACAGAAAATTCTGGGAATGACAATTAATGGTGTAAATCCCAAAGAGTTTGACCGCCATTCCTATCATGCCAAATATGGCAAAGGCTATTATAAACTTCCCTCTACCAAGGTCATTCCTCTCGTCCCTAAAGGTAAAATGAAAATTTAGCTTTAAATTGACAATTAACAGGCAACAATTAACAATGAACAGTTGACCCTTAACCATTCACAATCAATGGCATTACAACTTCGTGTTTATGTTCCTGAACATCCTTTAATTAAGCATTGGCTAGCCGTTGCGCGGGATGTCAATACTCCTTCTGTTTTGTTTAAAAGTGCCATGACAGAGTTAGGGCGTTGGTTGACTTATGAAGCCACTAGAACTTGGCTTCCTATCATAGAAACTCAGGTGCAAACGCCTTTAGCAGTGTGCGATGCCATCTTTGTCAATCCAGAAATTCCCATTGCGGTAATCCCCATTCTTAGAGCAGGTTTAGTTCTCCTAGAGGGAGCGCAAAATATTCTACCTGTGGCTTCTATTTATCATCTGGGAATAGCTCGCAACGAATCTACTCTGGAACCTAGTTGCTATTTGAACAAGTTACCAGACCAATTTAACTCCCAGGCTAAAGTATTAATCCTTGAACCCATGCTAGCTACAGGGGGCTCAATCATGATGGCAATGGAAGAGATAACCAGTCGTGGTATAGAATCTGACGCAGTAAGAATTGTCTCGATGGTTGCTGCACCTCCAGCTTTGAGACAACTTAGTGAAAAGTATCCTGGACTGGAAATATATACTGCTATTATTGATGAAGGTTTGAACAGTAAAGGGTACATCGTTCCAGGTTTAGGAGATGCTGGCGATCGCGCCTTTGGGACTTAGATTTTCACGTTATCCTAAAAAAATAGTTCGGTCTTACAAGACAAATGAGGGAAATAAACAGATGAGTCAGAGGGATGGTTTTGGTAGGGGCTTTGTTATTGGTTCTATCGTTGGTGGAGTCATTGGGGGTGTGCTAGGTGCACTCCTAACTAATCGTAGTGGTCAAGAATCTGTGGAAGAAAAATTTATTGAACCAGGACAACAGATGAAGTTTACCACAGAAGAAAGTATGGAAATGGCTCGCCATAATCTAGAAGATAAGATAGCACAACTCAATTCGGCGATCGATGAGGTACGTCAACAACTAGAAACAGTGAATAGTAATTCCCCAGAACAAGATTAGAAGACAGTCTCAAATCTGTTAAATTCTCATTGGGATAAAGCTACTGGAATTGCTGATTTGGGTGATAATATTTCAGCTAAACAAGGTCGGGGTTAATGAGTAATATCTCATCCCTAAAAAACCCCACTTACTCCGAGATTCAGCAAAACCGACTTACCTAAAACAGGATTGAATTATTATCTTTTTTGTGATGCTGAATTATGAATTACTAATTATGTTTAATGTACGTCTATCGCACAGCTAACTTTAATGAAGAGTTGAGTAAAATTCAAGAATTATCGTCTAGAGTGGACAATCTTTGTTCTCAATTGGAGACGATGAGCTATCTTGATGCTAAAGCAAGATTTAAAAAATTACATTTATATCTTAAACGGAAAGAAGGTAATTTTCGGCTAATTGCTCGCATCTTAAAAATAGAACGAGAACCGATATTATGTTTTCTGAAAGTATATAATCGTGGCGAACCTGATTATAAACATTTTTTAGAAGCGATTAAGCAACATACGGAATTGTTTAATGAGTTACAACTTAAACCAGAATTATCAGGATGGTTAGCTAAAGAAAAGCTCATAAATAAAACTTCTCAGCAAAGTTTATCCCTTCTTCCTGACAATTTACGTATTTGGTTAGAACGTCCCAATTGGAAGATTGATAATGATGATTTTATCATACATGAAACAGAAATTTGGGGCAAAAAGTTTAATCAGCCAGAAATTCGTTCTCAAGCTTCTAGTTATCTACAACTTATTGAAGGGATTCTTCATAATAATTTTTTAGGAGAAGATACTAGTTGGGAAGACATCAAACTTTATAAAAAAAATAATCAAAGTATTCTCTATACTATTTTAAAGGGAAAAGAAAATTTTTCTCAAAAAATACTACTATTAATTGCTCCTTTTATTGGAACCACTACAGAGCAACAAATTCAAGAAATTATCAAACTATTAATCAATCAAAATAATACTTTTGAAAAACTTGAATATAATCGCGGTATCGTTGAAACCGAGGTACAGAATAATCGCTTAACTTTAGATGATTTAGTTACTCATACTAAACGCTCTTATCCTTCTTACTTAGTTTTAGAAGAAAACTTTTGGCTCAAAATTCAAGACGGAAACGGAGTTAACTTAACTTTATCAGATGAAGAAAAAGAAATTTTAAATTCAGTTTCTACAGATAAACCCTTACCTCTATTCCTTAACGGTAGAGCAGGTAGCGGTAAATCTACTATGCTGTTTTATTTATTTGCTTACTATTGTAATCAGCATTTACAGTTATGTCATAAACAAAACTTAGATATTTTAGAACAGCCTCATCCCTTATTTCTTACTTATAGTAAAAATTTATCAGATTTTGCTAGAGATAAAGTCCAATTTTTATTACGTCACCACCATCTTTTTGTCGAGGATACGAGTAAGTTACAGACTATTCCTGATATCAAAGCTTTTTTTCAGCCGTTTCGTTCATTTATACTCAATCTTTTACCTCCTCAAGAAAGAAAGTTATTTCCCGAAGAAAACTATGTATCTTTTTATTGTTTTAAAGAGTTTTGTGCTGCTAGATGGCAAAAAATATCTGCCGAAAAATGCTGGTTAGTAATTCAAAACTTAATTAAAGGTTATGAGCTTGATGAAAGAGATAGTTATTTAGAAGACGAATATTACTACTCAGAAATCATTCCTAAAAAAGATCGTAGTATTTCTATAGATGAGTTTATCGAAATACGAGAGCGAGTTTGGAAAACCTATCGAAAATATCTTAAAAAAAATAGTTTGTGGGATGATCGGGATTTAATTCGTACTGTTCTAAGCCTAGGTTGTTATGAGCCTAAATATACAGCAATTTTTTGTGATGAAGCTCAAGATTTTACTCGATTAGAGTTACAGCTAATCATGCTTTTGTCAGTCTTTTCTCGCTACGATTTAGAACAAGAACCTATCTTTAGTTTACCTTTTGCTTTTGCTGGCGATCCCCTACAAACTCTTAATCCTACTGGATTTAGATGGGAAAGTTTCAAAGCAGCTTTTTATGATGAAGTTTTGACTGCATTAGACTTAAATCATCAATCTTCTTTAAAAATAGAACTAACACCCTTAAAGTACAACTATCGCTCTGTTGCTTCTATTGTTAAAGTTAATAATCTAATTCAACTATGGCGCAAGGTATTATTTGATTTAGCTGATATTCATCCCCAACAGTCTCGCAAAGCTAATAATATTTTTTGTAAAAAGTTTATTATCAATAAGAATTTTGCTGTTAATCATTTCAAGCAGTATCTAAAAAATATAATCATCTTAATACCTTGTGATGAAGGAGAGGAGGGCGAGTTTGTAATAAATGATAACTTTTTAAATATTTTTATAGATTCAAAATATCCTAAAAAAATACCTTGGAATATTTTAAGTGTTATCTCGGCAAAAGGATTAGAATTTAAACAAGTTGTAGTTTATAAATTTGGAGAACGCTGTCCGAAAAAACTGTGGGAAATCAAAGAACAGCCTCCTGAAAAAGAAAAATACTTTTTGAATAAATTATATGTTGCTGTGTCTCGGGCTACAGAATGCTTATTTATTATTGATTCCTTAGAAGGAGAGCAAAATCTCTGGCATTATGCCAGTGATCCTAATAAGATAGACTATTTTTTATCTCATATAGAAAATAATTATCTTCGGGAACAGTGGCGAGAAAATACTGATTTAATCTATTCCAGTGAATCTCTGGAACAAATTAATCATGATGATTTAGAAGCTAATGCTTTAACTTTTGAAACAGTAGGTATTCAAGGAGAAAATATTAATTATTTAGCAAGAGCGATCGCTGCTTACGAAGCAAGTAATAATCATCTTAAAGTCAATTTATGTCGCGCTTGGAAACTTAAATTAGAAAAGAGTTTTTTCTCCGCAGGAAAATTATTTTTAGAGCTTGGTAATATCACTGAATCTTGCTATTGTTTTTGGCAAGCTTTAGCTTGGAAAGAATTAGAGCAAATAGTTCAAGATCAAAGACTTTTAGACACTAATAATCAAGAACATTTGCAATTGCAAGAGTTATCACCTCTGATTCAATTTATGAATACTATAGAGGAAGGGAGGAAACTTAAGGATGCTGGAATTAGTTTAAAACAGTTTTTGCTCTTTACTGATTTTCTAGTTCAAGAATCTCAGCAAAAGTTATTCATTGGAGAATATTATACTAAACCCTGGGAAAAGGCAATCGCTACTTATAAATCCTTGGTACAAAAATTAATTTCTCAACCCAAGAATATTCCTGAGAAAAAATGGCAAGATATTGCTCAAGTCTTGCTGAATTGGAATGAAGAAACATCTACCACAGCTTATGTTCTTCTAGCACAGTGCTTTGCTCTAGGAAAAGACTACCAACAAGCATTAATTTACTGGGAAAAAGCAGGATATCCTGAGCAAATTATAGATAAAAAAGATTTACAAAGATACTATCTAGTAAAAGCCAAACTAACTCCACTGCCTCAAGCTTTAGAATATTTAGCTTTAGCTAAACAATATTTCCCAATAGTTAATCTTTGGCTAAATTCTGGTAAAAGTAAAGACAGTTCTTGGCTAAAATATGTTGCTAGAGCCTACGAAGCTACTAATCACTTTGAGCAAGCATTTATTGTCTATCGTAACCTTGATGAACCTGCTAAAGTCGAACATTGTTGGAAACAAATTGCTCCATCATCTCGTAACCAAAAGTATCTCAAGCAAATACTCAGTTACTATCTCGATAAACAACATTGGCAACAGGCAATTTCTTTAGCAGAAAAATATTTTAGAGTTAATCATCTTCCCTACTTCTTCCTATATAGTTTAGGAAAATCTCAATTATTACCAAATAATCTTAATAAATCAGAAAGGCAAAGCTATCAAAAATTTATTCAACAAAATATTCTCCACAATTCTCGATGGCAAGAATATTTTATACCTCAATATATAGGAACTGTTTTAGAAAAAATTGGCTCATTTGTCGACATCTTTACTTTTTATGAGCAGTATATTGACTCTAGTAATTTAAAATTACGTCAATTTAGTCGCCATCGCTGGTTAGCTACTAAACGACAACAAGTAACTTATTTTCAAGATACTAATCAAATAGCTAAAGTTAAGAAAGCACAACAGGAATTAACCAAGTTCGCCAAAAAATGGCAAATTAATCCAGAGACAGTATCTCTTTCCATACCAGCAATTAAGTTAGAAAAACCCCATAGAAAGTCTCAAAATCAGAGAAATAAGGCTGCCTGGCAAATTAAGGGCTTACCGCCCCATGCTATCCTTAAAACTGTTGCTCAGGGCATCTATCAATTTCAATTACACCATCTTATTGTGCGGTTGATACCTAATACCAAGCAAATTGCGATCGCTGATACTCTTAGTCATAAAATAGTTAGTTTTGATGGACGTTCCAGTAAACTGCAAATTGACACCACCACTATCAGTCTATCGAACAGTCAATCTCTATCACTGCAAGACACTTTAGGAAATTATAGCTTGACTCTCATCCAAGAAAATAGTCTATGTTGGGAACTAGCTTTAAATGATTATTCGGAAAAAATTACTATTGAATTGAGAAATTTGTAGCTAACTATACTAACCTGACCTGTCACTTTTAAAATAGAACGCTATACTGTTTTGCGGACGTCAGAAGTAACCCGCGAAAACAAGTTTTGCGGTCTCCTCTGACCGTTGGGAAAAAATAACCACGCTATTAATTAAATAGCCTGATTTCATGAAACACTAAGCCAGTCACAGATTACTCCGCCGTAAAACGACGGAGACGGCACGGACCGTTGGTCAATTACTGAGAAAAAGTAGCTAAAGATACTAAAAAGATCTTTTGTTAGAGATGGTATTTGCCTCAAGCCTGACTATCATTACTATTAGGCATTACTATTAGGCATTACTATTAGGGCAATTGTTTTAAATTTGCAGTAATTTTAAATCAAATCTTTAGCTAAACTTTATTGGGATTGAGTACAAATACTCAGGTTAAATCTGTGGGGATCAGACAGAATCAAAATTGTAAACCAAATAAGTATCAGTGGCTTTTGTCTCAGTTAAACAGCATAAGAATCTGATATCAAACCTATAAAGGAATATAATCACCGTGTTGGCACAAATAAATTACTAAAATTGTTGTCAATATCCATCAAAGTTAAAACAGGTTACTTTCTGTAGGTAAACCTGTAAGCAATTTAGTGTGAGCTGATTAATTATGAGTGTTAAATCTAATACCGCAAAAAGTATTATTGTTAGTAGTTGGATTAATAATCTTGACCATAACAAACATAACAAAAAATTCATTCAATTTACTGTTCCTCAAGTCAAAAAAATCGATATTTTACTACCTCTAAGAAATTGGTTAAATAATTTAGAAATTCATGATCCCAGTTTTGCCCATAAACTTTGTAAACTGATCCCCACTCAATGTCCCTTTGCCAGAACAGTCAAAATCTTTAACATTAAGCTTTTTACTATTCCACCTCTATGTAAGCTAAATCCCCTATACGATGAGGTTATAGGTCTACGTTTTCGCGCTCTTTGCTATTTAGCCGATCAATGTGGTGAAGATATAAGCTCTTACTGCTAATATATTACAACTTCACCTTAATCAGTTCTGATAAAGGCAACTTTGTCAGTTAGTTGGTAGCAATGGCTATTATTGCTCTTAGAGCCTGGTATCTAGAACAGTACGAACCCATCAGAGAGGTTATCAAGAAACCCTGTGACTTGCGCTTAAGTCGCAACAGTCTGCTAAAAACAGGAATGCGTGCCGATTTTCTCAACGATCGCAGCGAAATCGAAGTTTCTGATTGGTTTGGTTCCTATCTCGAAGGTGTAAGAGTCGAATTCTATATCGAAGGAAGTGGCTTCTACATCATTTCCAATATAGATTTAGTCTCCCAAGAAATTTACTTCACCAAGCAAGAATCTCTCTCAGGACTCGAACCCATCATATACTATAGTCCCCAGACAGAATATCCCACTGCAACAGAGATCATTCTCCCCATCTTAGAAACTACAGTAGCTCAATTATCAGCGCGATCGCGTGTCCCTTTAACTTTAGAAATTGCCTCTCGTCCTCAAGATTCTCCTCTCCGTATTAGCAGAAGTCAACTCAAAAATATTCGGAAAAGCTTACTATATATTGCAGATGCTACTCCTATTGCTAGTGTTACAGGAGAAAATCAAACTAGTCTTTTACTCAGTTCTAATACTTGTGTCGAAATTGGCTACGGGATGGAAAGCAAAGATAATGGACAAATTCTCCTACTAAAAATGGAACGTTCTGATATTTCAGGACAATTTCCTTTTGACGTTTCGGGATACAAAGAACTTAGCTTCAAGGATGAGTCGGAATTGCAGAAAACATTACCTCAGCTAATTAGTACCCTGTTAAAAAGGTTCGCTATTATCACCAACTAATTTTCACCATAATTAGGAGGTTCGGGGGATGAGAAGCTTTGCCCTTTAGGACAGAGAATGATAGTCCACCGCAGCCTTAACAACTTAATATGCGCCTTTGCTAAATAAAAATATTCTCAAAGTTTCGATTAAAATATCAATATCTAAATTGAGTGACCAATTATCTATATAATACAAGTCTAAACGGGCAGCATCGTCAAAATCATCTATGTCAGAACGCCCTGAAATTTGCCACAAACCAGTAATTCCTGGTAATACTTGATGACGAATATGATGCCAAGATTCCATCCTTGCTACATCTCTAATGGGTAAAGGGCGAGGACCGACAAGGCTCATTTGACCGAGTAAAATATTAAATAATTGAGGCAATTCATCTAAGCTAGTTTGGCGCAAAAAATGCCCTACAGGAGTAATACGGGGATCGTGTTTGATTTTAAACATAATCCCATCAGAAGTTTGATTTTGGGTTTCTAATTGAGCTTGCATTTTAGCTGCATTAGCCACCATAGTGCGAAACTTCCACATTTTAAAGGCTTTACCGTGTAAGCCAATTCTCTCTTGACAGAAAAAGATTGCACCAGGAGAAGAACATTTAATAGCGATCGCAATTCCGATAAATACTGGTGCAAGTATAATAATGCCAATAAAAGCTCCAATAATATCGAGCCATCTTTTGAGACGATAATCCCAACCTACCAGTAAAGGAGTTTCTACTCTCAAAGTGGGAATACCAGCGCAGATTTCTGATACTCCCCGACGATGTAACACTTCTACACTAGAGGGAATTAGGCGTAAACTAACACCACGACGACGCAGTTGCCAATACAAAATAGATGCTAACTTAGTTTGGGGTAAATCTTCTGCTAAAACTTCTGTCGCCCCAGAATCAATAATAGTCTGAAGGGTAGTAGGAGTATGGGCGCAATTAGCTAAAGCAGCACCTACCACTCGATAAGAGCCTCTAGTTTCTAAAATCCTGGCTAATTTTGGCAGTTTTGACCCAGGTGCGATCAAAAATACTGATACTGATTGCTTTCCGATAGAAGATTGTCGCCAGAATAAAGACAGCAGAATTCTGAGACTAGTTACTGTCAAAACACTACTAAACCAAGCAGTAAAAAAAAGCGATCGCGGTAAGTCTATTTTCGGATCGTAAAAATAAGACAATACTAAACAGAGTAAATAAACGCCACTGATTAGTTGACCCCCACGGACATAGTTTTGACTATTCCCATCATATAAACCACCATAAGCGAAAAACATCACAACTAAAGCTGCTAAAACCCAAAATAGGCTAGGAATTCCCATCCATGTCCACCAAATAAACTCTTGAGGGATGGGAGAATAAAATTGATTCAAATAATGGGTGAGATACCAGGCGATCGCAAGAGCTATAAGATCTCCTAATAAGATAAGAGGAATTATTCTCCTTTGTTTTGGGGACAAATGGAGTAGTTGTAACCGATGGGGTGCGCGAAGATCCAAGATTGATTGGTGACTAAAATTAGCAACCACCTTTTTTGGAGGTTGGTTAGGGGAAAAATTACCCATAATTAGTTTTAAGCGAGTAATTTTACTTATGTTTTAGTTTTCCCAAAATCTTGATTAAATTGTTGATTTTTTTAAAACAATATAGTTGCGACCATCACGTACAATAAATCCTTCTTCTTCTAGCTGGTTAATTAATTTCGTAATACTGACTCTTGAGGTACTAATTGCTTCCGCTAATTCTTGATGGGTGAGAGGAAAATCAATTAACTTACCTTTTTCCACTTCTTGACCTAATTTATTTCCTAACCATACTAGAAGTCTCTTGAGTTTGTCATATACTCGATCAGAGCGAATAATGTAGAGTAATTCTTCTGTTTGTTGAATATGACTATAAATACACTCGGATAAGCGATCGCTATCTTGGAGATTTATTTGGCTAGCGGTAACTTCGGTTAAACATTTGATGGCATAAGGAGAAATAGGAGATAAAGGTTGTCCTACTACGTCTCCAGCACCCCAATACCCTATTGTTGTCCCTATCCCTTCTTCGTTGCAGGTATAGGTTTTGACGACTCCTGTTTCTACCAGCCAAAAATAATCTTCTAAAGCAGGTAACAGATTGCCTTTACTAAAATTGTATAATTTCGATTCATAGTAGGAGTTATTTGGCATCAGTATGATTACTGTTTTTCTTTTAATTATCTCACTCTACCAAATGATGTTCCCAAGAAAACCGAATTAACTCCGCACGGTTATTAGTATCAGTTTTCCTTAATAAACGACTGACATATTTTTCAATAGTACGATGAGACAGATGCAAGTGATTACCAATGTCAATATTAGAATAACCTTTAGCTACCAGAACTAAAACTTCTTGCTCCCTAGGAGTCAATTTTAGAGATTTTATCAAATCCCTAACTTGAGAGTGATTTGGTTTCTCAATTTTGGACGAGGCTAAAATATTTTTTCCAGAAGAAAATCTCATCTCAGAATGAATAATTTGTGACCTCTCTAGAAGATTACGAATTACTGCTCCTAGTTCATCCATCTCAAAAGGTTTGGGTAAATAAATATCGCAACCTGCTTGATAACCCATAATTCTCTCTTCTTTACTGCCATATTCGGTTAAAAATATGACAGGTAAAAGTCTAAATTCTGGACGTTGACGAATTTCTTTAACTAATTCATAACCATTTTTCTTTGGCATCTTAATATCAGAAATCAAGAGATGGGGATGGTATTTTTCCACCATCAACAGTGCTTTCTCGCCATTTTCCGCCATAATCACCGAGTAACCTGACATTTCGAGATAGTCGTTTACTGCTAGGCGAATTCCTGGATCGTCTTCTGCAATCAGGATTAATAAGGGCATAAGCTGGAAGTTGCTAGATTGATCTCAAGCAATAGGAGCATGATTATCTTAACATTTCCTTTATCTTTAGTTTGTATGCTATCTGTCCGAAAAATTGGTTTTTGAATAAGTTAATTACTATCAGTAGCTCCAAAAGTTACTGGTATTGACTGCAATCTCATTTTAAATACCATTTTCTTAGTCTAATTTTCTCCTCTGCTCTCCTCTCCCACCGAAGGGGGCTTGAGTACTTTAGTTTTCGGTTGTGTCCCTTCAACTTGGGATGCAGGAAGCCGCCTTCGGTGCCCTGCTTCCTTGCAACCTAAACCAATAAGTTTGTGATCTACTGACTATAATTGATGGGCTCTAACTTTTTTCAAATTAGGGTAATTTATACTTAAATTCTTGTTCTCCTTGATAACCTGATAACTCTGCTAATTTTGGGAGAGTCTGAGTTCCTGGGTATAGTTTGCCGTTAATTTCCCAAGTGGGATAACTGTTAATTCCTGCTTGTCTACAAGCTGCGGTTTGCTGACGCGGATTTGCTAAGTCAGCACACTCGATATAATTTACTTCTGCAAAAGCTTTTTTACCGAATAGCTGTTTTTGTTCGTAACAGTGAGGACACCAAAACGCGCCGTATTTCTTAGCTCCTACCATAGTAAGATGTTTGGCTAAGGCTACTTCTGATGCTCCAGAAGTAGTAGTAATTTCCCAGCCTTTAGGGGGTTGAGGAGCACCTTCCCCAGTAGTAATGAAAATCAAACCGTCTACATCAGGAACTTCCACCGTAGGGTTGTTGGCAATATCGGGGTTATCAACATTGGCATATACCCCCAAAGTACCGACGATGGTTATTACTGCTACAATCGCGCCAGTAAAGAAAATTTGACCGATATCTTCCCAATCTCGACCCAAAATAGTCAAAATAAACATACTCAGAGCAAATAGGGCAGAACCAATACAGTAGAAACAAACCAATTGAATCTTAAATGCTAAAACATACATCAAGTACCCACTAAATACTGCCATTGCCGTACTACCTGCTAACAGCAGTAACCAAGTCCAGTTTTCCAGTTGTTTTTTGAGTTGTTTATTCTGATCACTACTAATTATTAGGGGACTCAGGGCAAATACTGCCATGCTGATGTATGCCAAACAGCCAAATAGACTAAGAGGTAAACCAAAAACCTCTGCATATTCGCTATTCAACACTCCACCACAACTACCGCCACTCCCATCAGCAGAACAGGCTACTTCCCCTCCCATCAATTTGGTGACAGTGAGATAGGCGGTGAGAATCGCTCCGGCAATGGCGATCGCACCAATAATCGGTCGAGACCAACGATAGATCCAGGGAAGAGAACGTTTACGGCCCATGATAAATTTTGAATAATAAATAAATGCTGTAATTACTTGACTTCGATTTTAACTTTAATTAGCTAAGTAGTTATGCAAAATTAATTAGATAGTTGAGACAGGGAGTAGGGAGTAGAGAATATACAAATAATTTTGCTTAGGTCCTTACTTTGACGGAAGAGCCAGTTTTTTGTTCCTGTTTCTCTTTTATGGTTTGTCTGGCAGCTTCGACAAATTGAGCAACCTTTATGGGATCAATTGTTTCAGTAATTTTTCCGTGGCGTTTGAGGGAACTTGCTACAATTACACCATCCGCAGCTTGCAGTAATTGGGGGATATTTTCCCAAGTCGCACCACTACCGATAAATACAGGAGTATTTCCCGCAGCAGCAACGGCTAATTCTAAATCTTCTTTAGTGGGAGGACTTCCTGTTGCCCAACCAGATAAAATAACTCCGTCTGCTAAACCTCTTTCTATGGTGTCTTGCACTGCCGTAGTCAAATTGGGTGTTCCCAAGGGACGAGCGTGTTTGACTAAGACATCTGCTAGAATTGCTATCTCAGAATCTAGTTCCCGACGATAGCGTAGTAGTTCGTAGGCTTGTCCTTCAATCAAACCTTGATCCGTTGCCATTACCCCAGTTAAAACATTAACTCGGATAAATTCGATCCCCAGACAACTGGCGATCGCAATACCACTGTGAGCATCATTTCTTAATACATTAATGCCAAGGGGTATAGTTACCATCCCTTTCAGACGATCTACAATCAAGGTCATGGCACTAACCACCGCGGGATCAACCCGATCCTTAGCAAAAGGCGCGTCAAAAAAATTCTCGACAATGATTCCATCTACTCCCCCTGCTGCCAGGGCTGTAGCTTCTTGTTCCGCCCTAGCAATTACTGCTTTTAGATTGCCACCCCAACGAGGGGAAGTAGGTAATGGCAACAGATGAACCACCCCAATAATGGGATTTTTTGTCGGGAAAATTTGTTTTAAGTCCACTTACTTTTAAGATTTTTTTTAACCAACCAGCTTACTATCTTATCTTGTTCCGAACTCCAATTACAGGTGAGTTGAGAGTGACCCTCGCTATTCCGCTGACCGACCGTATCCCGCGAACGCGAACGGAGTTCAACTCCGCTTATCAACCAATGAGGAGGCCTCTAGGGGGTTGATTCAGTAATCATAAAATTCTAGTATAGGCAAGCAGGGGAGCAGGGGAAAGCTAAAAGTGGTGATTTTTCCTTCCTCAATTTGTCAGCTTTTATTTTTTTTGTGCATTGCATGTAAGAATTAGACTTGAGATTCAAGATAATTGTTATCCCTACCATTTCCTTAATTTTGCCAAGTTGCGTAGTGTAATGGTTATTCAAAACTTTGATATTTTGAACTTTGTAGGTCATGGATACCATAGAATCCCAGCAACCCTAGAAGTTCCAAATTCTCAGATATATTGTCTATTATTTCGATAGAAGTCAAACCTTACACCATCGACTTGACTATTTAGGGGCGGTGGACTCTTAACAAGCCCAATTCTGCTCATAGTTAAGAGCGATCGCGAGCTTTTAGACTCCAAAAAGAATTGGTACAAATAGTTTGAAGGCAGCAGTTAAAAGCAAATTGACTAAAGAAATAGGGAAAAGAAATTTCCAGCCTAAATTTAACAACTGATCGATCCTTACTCTAGGGACTGTCCAACGTAGCAGGATTGCTAAAAAAATCATTAGATAAGCTTTCACAAGAGTCATCGTCAGACCCAAACTTAAGACGATAGGTTGTAACCAGAGGGTAGTTTCACTTACTCCCAACCAATTGGCTAAAAGCTCTACAGGGATAGGAAAACTCCAGCCACCAAGGTAAAGAACAGCAAAGATTAAAGATGAAAGAACTAAATTGAGGTAGGAACTACCGTAAAAAAGCATAAATCTAATGCCACCATATTCGGTTTGGTATCCTGCTACAAGTTCTTCTTCTGCTTCTGGTAAATCAAAAGGAAGACGTTCGGCTTCAGCTAAAGCAGCAATCCAGAAAATAACTACTCCAATAGGTTGTCGCCAGATATTCCAGCTCAAAATTCCCTGACTAGACTGTTGCGCCACAATCTCTATCGTACTAAGACTATCAGACATCATCACAATGGCTAAAACTGATAGAGCTAGAGGAACTTCGTAACTAATTGACTGGGCAGCAGAGCGTAATCCTCCCAAAAGGGAATATTTATTGTTAGAGGCATAGCCAGCCATCAGCGCACCAATAGGCACAATACTCGAAAGAACAATCCACAGAAAAATTCCTATTCCAATATTGCTGATAATTAGCTTTTGTCCAAAAGGAACAATTAAAAAAGACAGAAAAATAGGAATGATAACTAACAAAGGACCGAAGGTAAACAGGAAATTGTCGGTTTGTGTTGGTGTTACCGCTTCTTTAAACACTAATTTAACTACATCTGCAATAGGAACTAGTATTCCCTGGGGTCCGATATATTCTGGACCAATTCTTTGTTGGGCTGCTGCGGAAATTTTACGCTCTAACCAAGTTGCTACCAATGCTAGTAATGTAGCTAAGACAATAACCAATATCATGGGGATAGGCATCCAAATAGCTTTAGCAATACCCGCGGTCAAACCCCAATCTGTAAGAGTTCTGACAAAAATTGCTTGAAAGTCAATCTCTTTACTGATAGTTAAGAGTAAAATTGGATTCATTTCAATCACCTTCTTATTAATGTTTGGTGGCTGTAAATTTGTCTCGATTTCTTTGTAGATATAAATCGAGAAGAACAAGAGAACTCTTGCACCCATTCCCATAAACCAAGGTCGTGTTGAGGTAAAAGGTAAGATGTAAGAGCTGCGGATGTAAGAGGGAAGAGGTAGCTTTTAGTTCAAGGCTGGTTTCTTTTAGATAAGTTATGACCGTGGGAGATGCTCTCGGAAAGACAACGCATATCTAACCACGGTGTTGGCAAATTTCCTTAAATTAGAGCTTCGACATCCTTTTACCTCTTTGCAAGAAGTCTAATATCAACCATTAACAGTCAAAGATAAAACATAAATAGTAAGTACAATTACCAGAAGTGTTCACAATTTCTCAAGCATCTGTTACAATGTCTTTACAAATACGGGTTTACGATCGCGATTATAATAAAGTCCGATTGATAAAAACATATTATCTAGTCAGAGGCGATATCTTGCCTTGTCTCGCATAACAAATTTATCTCTTTATCGAGTTACAACAGGGGAAGTTATACAATACCCAATAACTCTCCGACCATAGAGATATTGAGTCTGACGCAACAATAACTTCTTGTCTAAAATTAGTAATGGTCATTTAACAGGTAAGTATGGCAGAAAAGCCAACTATAGCCATATCCCATTTGGGGTGTGAAAAAAATCGTATAGATTCTGAACATATGCTGGGACTATTAGCCCATGCTGGTTACCAAGTTGATTCTAATGAAGAGTTAGCAGATTATGTAGTAGTAAATACTTGTAGCTTTATTCAGGCTGCTAGAGAAGAGTCAGTTAGGACATTAGTAGAATTAGCAGAAGCTGATAAAAAAATTGTTATTACTGGCTGCATGGCGCAACACTTTCAAGAGGAACTGTTAGAAGAAATACCAGAAGCAGTAGCCGTTGTTGGAAGTGGAGATTATCACAAAATAGTAGATGTAATCCAACGAGTAGAGTCAGGAGAAAGAGTTAAGGAAATTTCTGCTGAACCTACTTACATTGCGGATGAAACCGTACCTCGTTATCGTACTACCACTGAAGGAGTAGCTTATGTAAGAGTTGCAGAGGGTTGTGATTATCGTTGTGCTTTCTGTATTATTCCCCAACTTCGAGGCAATCAGCGATCGCGTACTATTGAATCTATCGTAGCAGAAGCAGAACAATTGGCTGATCAAGGGGTGAAAGAGATTATACTGATCTCCCAAATTACCACCAATTACGGGTTAGATTTATATGGTGAGCCGAAATTAGCAGAATTACTGACTGCATTAGGGAAAGTTGATATTCCCTGGATTAGAATTCATTATGCTTATCCCACTGGCTTAACACCCAAAGTCATTGCTGCAATTAGGGATACCCCCAACGTCTTACCTTACCTAGACTTGCCCTTGCAACATTCTCATCCTGAAATCTTACGAGCTATGAATCGCCCTTGGCAAGGAAGGGTTAATGATGCCATCATTGAAAGGATAAAACACGAACTCCCATCAGCAGTGTTACGTACTACCTTTATTGTCGGTTTTCCAGGGGAAACAGAATCCCACTTTCAACACTTACAAGAATTTGTGCAGCGTCATCAGTTCGATCACGTAGGAGTATTTACTTTTTCTCCTGAAGCAGGAACTCCAGCCTCTAGTTTGAGTGCTCGTGTCCCAGATTCCATTATGGAAGCCCGTCGTAATGAATTAATGGAGATTCAGCAACCCATCGCTGCTCGGAAAAATCAAGCTTGTATCGGTAAAACCGTAGATGTTTTAATTGAGCAAGAAAATCCCCGTACAGGAGATTTAATTGGTCGCTCTGCCAGATTTGCGCCAGAAGTAGATGGTTTGGTCTATGTACGTGGTGAAGCTTCCCTTGGTTCTATTGTTCCTGTAACTGTTACAGGAGCAGATATTTACGATCTTTATGGCGAAGTTGCTTCTGTAGCAGCTTATTCGACAGTCTAATAATTAAATATTACATTTAAATATTACATTGTCTGTTGCTAGCTTCTCGATCTTGAGGGAGTTAAACGCCATAGTGAAATTGCTTAAAAATATTTAAAACTGTAAAGTTTTTTTAAGTAACCCTAGTAAAATTACACAACAAACAAACTTATGACAACTACTTTCAGAGATTTAGGACTTTCCGATGCTTGCGTAGAACAATTAGAAGCAATCGGGTTTGTTCAACCTACTGATATTCAACAACAAGCGATTCCTTCTCTGTTGGCAGGAAAAGATATTTTTGGTCAATCCCAGACAGGTACAGGCAAAACAGCAGCTTTTTCTTTGCCTGCCCTGGATTTAGTCGATACTGGTAGTAAAGCAGTACAGGTTCTGATCCTAACACCTACTAGAGAATTAGCACAACAAGTAGGAGAAGCGATCAAAGATTTTACAGGTAACAGAAGACTGTATGTTCTCAATGTCTATGGTGGTCAATCTATAGAAAGACAAATTAGCAGTCTCAGAAGAGGTGTGCAAATCGTAGTAGGCACTCCAGGACGAGTTATCGATCTACTAGAAAGAGGCGATTTAAACCTAGACCAACTTAAAATTGCAGTCTTGGATGAAGCTGATGAAATGTTGAGTATGGGTTTTATTGATGACGTGAAAAAGATTCTGCGTCAATCTCCCAAAGAAAGACAAACAGCTTGTTTCTCTGCCACTATGCCCAGAGAAATTAAGGAGTTAGTTCAGCATTTTCTAAATGCTCCCGTAATGGTCAAGGTGCAACAACAACAAGCAGCACCAACAAGGATCGATCAGCACGTTTATACCGTGCCTCGTGGTTGGCAGAAATATAAAGCTTTACAACCGATTCTCGAAATTGAAGAACCAGACGCAGCAATTATTTTTGTTCGTACCAAACGCACTGCTAGCGAACTAACTGCTAAATTGCAAGAAGCAGGACATAGCGTTGATGAATATCATGGTAATTTAACCCAAGTGCAACGGGAAAGACTGGTTAAACGCTTCCGTGAGAACAAAGTTAAGATGATAGTTGCTACCGATATTGCAGCTAGGGGACTAGATGTAGAAAATCTTTCTCATGTAATTAACTATGACTTACCTGATAACGCAGAAACTTATATCCACCGTATTGGTCGTACTGGTCGAGCAGGAAAAACAGGAACAGCGATCGCCTTAATCCAACCTGCGGATCGTCGGATGTTAAAACAAATTGAGCGTCGTCTGCGTCAGCGAATTGAAATCTGTAAAATCCCTAGCAGAACTCAGGTAGAAGCAAAACGAATCGCCAAGCTGCAAACTACGGTCAAAGAAACCTTAGCAGGGGAGAGAATGGCATCCTTCTTACCTCTAGTGAGAGAGTTAAGCGATGAATATGACCCTCAAGCGATCGCTGCTGCTGCCCTACAAATGGTATATGACCGTGATTGTCCCGACTGGATGAAAACTGATTGGGAAGTACCAGAAGCAGGGTTCAATAAGCCTATTATCAAGAAAAAATACAACCGCAGTTCTCACAAAGACAATTATCCAAGTAAATCTGTAAATCGGAACAAATACCAGGGTAAAATGAGGTCTAGAGTTGTTATTAGTGAATAGTAAAAGCCAATAACTAATAGCAAATAACTGAAACCTGAAAACTACATAATTGTGACTCTTGCCAATTTACCTAAAACTAACCAAATTGCTACCCAAGCCAATAACTGGAAGGGTTTGATTGAAACCTATCGTCCTTATCTTCCTGTAACAGAAGCTACCCCGGTAGTAACTTTACTAGAAGGAAATACCCCTTTAATTCCCGTACC
>JASJEK010000157.1 GCA_030064915.1 Xenococcaceae cyanobacterium MO_234.B1 | reverse complement strand
AAGATGGCAAAACCGTTCAAGTGGACTTACAAGGGCAAGGCTTTAACAGCATAATGGTTGTCTTATTTCCGCCCACGTCTACTAGATATACAAACAATACAATTCATAAAGCCCCCTTCTCCCCCTGCTGAGGTTTCGCGACTCAAAGGAACGCGCGAGTTGTGTCTTAGCTGGACGCTTTGTTCGCGCTTCATCCCTCGGCTGAAGCGCGAGGGCTTTCTCCCTCACACTCTGTAAATCCCGACAGAACATATTCTCTAATTAGTGCTTGCCATTCTTGAGAACTACAAAGGCGATAGACATCAATGCGATCGCCGTATTCGGAAGCATATTGGTTAAATGATTCAATCCAGTGTATTACAGTCTCTGTTGGGTACTTTTTACTGTAAATCAGAGATTTAGCGAGATAATTAGTCATTTCTTCCAGGTTTCCTGTATCGTAGAGTCGCCAAGCACTCCACACCAAGCTTTGATAACGGGATTCTGCTTCTAAGGCTTTCACCTTTGGTGAAAGAAGAGAATTGTGAAAAAATCTTGCTAGAATTTGGTCTAGTTCTTGAGCTTGCAAAGAAGTATTTTTTGAGGCATTCTTTTCATGTTGTCGATAAGCCACAGTAGCTTTTTTGACCCAAGTTGCAGGACAGCCGATACTTACTAAACGCAACACCAAATCCACATCAGGAGTTTGTTCTAAGGTGGGATCAAAGTTACCACAACGATCTAACCAAGAGCGACGGAACAGCATTGCTCCGAGAAATACGGGTTTCCAGACGATAAAACTCTCTAAATCTAGTTGGGGTAAATTGTACCAAGGTTCAACTGCTGCGAGTTTTGTCCCTTGTCGATCGACAATTTCCCATCCGCTATTAACTAAGCCGATAGAAGAGTCTTGCTCTAATATTGCCACTTGCTCAGAGAGCTTATTGGGCAAAAAAAAGTCATCTTGGTCTAAAAAAGCAATATATTTACCTTTAGCGCATTCTAGTCCTCGATTGCGAGCTTGAGCTACACCTTGATTTTCTTGATAGATATAGTTAACACGACCGCCGTATCTGGTAACTACTTCCTTTGTATTATCCCTCGAACCATCATCTACCACAATAATTTCATAGTCATCATAGTCTTGGGCTAGAACACTTTCTATTGCTTCTCCGATATAGAGTGCACCATTATATGCAGGGATAATTACACTAACAGTTCGGGTCATCTGATTCTGTTGTATTCTGATGATTACTAATTGCTGATGGCTGACTTCTACTATATTGACTTTTTTAGGATTTGGCATTAATTATGTGTTGATATTAAATAGAAGTTTATTTAAGCCTGCTTGGTTAGCTATGTGCTTAACTATCCTGTCTTATCAACAAAATCCTGATTTTCCAGTCATTTTGATTAGTAACCGAGATGAATACTATAATCGACCAACGAAAACCTGTCACTTTTGGGATGATTACCCAAACATTCTGGGTGGACGTGACCTTGAATTCGGTGGCAGTTGGTTGGCAGTAAATCGAGATGGCTCTTTAGCTTTAGTTACTAATTATCGAGAGCCCCATCTACCTAATTCCCCTTCATACCTTTCAAGAGGTCTGATTGTCAAAGATTTTCTACTAAGCTCTGAACCAGAAAAATTCTTAAAAGAACTCAAGTCAAACTCCGATAAGTATCAAGGATTCAACCTAATTGTGAGTTGGGAGCTTAAATTGTTTTACTTTTCGAGTATTTCTCATTGTTTAATTCAACTACAAGCTGGACTTTATGGTTTAAGCAATCATCTACTTGATACACCGTGGCCTAAGTTGAAACGGGCTAAGGAAAAGTTTCAGGCCCTACTTTCTCAGAAAAAAACGCCTCTTCGACCAGAGCCAATTATAGAGCTTATGAATGACTCTCGCAGATTTCCTGATGATGAGCTGCCTGAAACTGGTATTGGTCTGGAACTGGAACGGTTTCTGTCTCCGATTTTTCTAGTTGGAGAACAATATGGCACACGCTGCACTTCGTTACTTCAAATTTCCCGCTCGGGTCGCATTGATTTTTACGAGCAAAATTACGATTCAAATGGGAGCAAAAGAGATTATATACATCATTATTTCAGCACTAACCTTACTTGAAAACGAGCTTTCAATTATTGAGCATATTTTCTGCTAGCTCATGAAAAGCTTTATTTACGTTAGTATTTTCTTTAGCTGAAGTGATAATAGTATTAATTACCTGAGAATTAGCTTTGAAATTATTTGATTCTGTGAGTTTTGCTAGTTTGGCTTCTTCAATTAGATCACATTTATTTAAGGCAACTATAGCTATTCCTTGAGGGTTAACTTTGAGAAATAAATTAATATGATATTGAAGGTGATCTAGGGTTTCTTGACGACTCAAGTCTCCCACAATAATTGCTCCTGCTGCTCCTTTAAGATAATTAGGTGCAATAGACTTAAATTTAGTATGTCCCTCAATATCCCAAATTATAAAATCTATCTCTTGAGAGGAAGATTCTAGAGAAATTAATTTGCGAGATACCTTAATACCTATGGTGGTGAGATATTTATCACTAAATACACCCTCAATAAAACGCCTAATCAAGCTAGTTTTACCGACACTAAAATCACCTATTAAACAAATTTTTTTAGATATTGCTGACATTTTTTAGGGAGAGTTTTGTTTTGAGATAAAAGGTTCAAATCTAACACAACGACTCAGCCACAAAGGTTGATCTGGAGCTACATCAGGGGGACGTTGCACACTAGCTACAACTTCTAATCTCTTAGGATTAACTCCTCGTGCGATCGCCTGTTGATAGACATTATTCGCCCTTTCTAAGGCTAATTTTTGGTTAGCACTAGCCAAACCTTGGTTATCACTGTGACCAATAACCTTGAGGTTTAGAGAGGGATACTGGTTTAAAAATTGCTTTATAGAGTTAATATTACTAGAATTAGCTGTCTTGTTCAACTCTGATACCCCAGAGTCAAAATAAATCCGAGTATCAAGAGTTGGTAGTTCTTTTTCTACAGTAAATATAACTTGCTTAACTCCAGGGATATTAGAAAAAGCAGAAGTAAAGGTTTGGGTGGGTATTGCTTCTAAGACAAATCCTGTAACTGTAACAATATCATCTTGATAGTTAGCAGCAATTGCTACTCCTTTAAGTTGATTCAGGAGATTCATCACTCTAGTGACTTCTTGGGCGGTTAAAGTGGGGTCAGGAGGAACATTAACTGCAATAATTTGATTATCAAGATTCAGATCTTCCGAGGTAGCAATCTTAGTTACGATTTCTTGTGCTAAGTTACGGAGATAGTTACTCGGAACTTTCCCTGTTATGGTGATATTTCCCTGATCCACTTGGGGTTGAAGACGATATACGGACAACTCAGGGTTACTATCTAGCTCAATTGCAACTTCTTGAGTAATCCTTTCTGCTCTAACAGCGCGATATTTTAGGATACCCCAAGGAACTAAAATGCCAACTAATAAAATTCCCCCTAACCACCATAAAGCTGTGAAAGATTTTTTAGGACCCTCGGTGGTAGCATCCGTTTCTACTATGGTTAAATCTTTGAGTAGCAGATTAATAGATGGAGGAATGGTGCTGGGATTTCCATCATACCTCTGTATCCTATCGCCGTATTGCATGACAATTTTACTTAAAGTTGCCCTAATGCGATCGCGAAATTGGGGCTGGGGTTGACCATGAATTACTACTGCGATGTAACAATATCCTGCTACTTCCAGAAGAATCTGGAATTTATCATAATCAATTTCATTTAGCTCTGAACCAGAAGCAATACAATCATTAGCAAAGCTACGAATGGCGGTTAACATTCCTCCTACCAAGTCTGATTCTAGAGGATATTCTGGATCGGGTTGAATATCGCGAATAATTAATCCTGAATCTTTTTGAATTAAAAAAATCGCTAGAACACGACAAACTAGGGACTCTTGTAAAATTAATTCCGCTTCTGATACCCCTTGCATTTTGGCACGGATTTTACGAGAAATGCCTTCGGGACTTAGGGCGTTTTCCACCTTGTCATTAATCCGTTTTATTTCTTCTGCTAGGTATTTCGAGATGGTATTTCCGATCACAGGATAAAGTGCATCTACCATGGCATCCTTTTCTAGTTCAATTTGAGCTTTGATCGCTTTTCCCATTTCTGAAGCCAAAGCCTGAGAAATCGCATCTTGATCTAAACGGATTTGTTCTTCGAGGGATAAAGCCATTTCAGGAGCGAGTGCTTTTCCTAGGGATTGGGGTTGAATTTTGATTTCTTGAGTAATTGCATTAGGGAGAAGTTTGGCGATCGCCATAGCCATTTTTTCTAAATCTTGGACACTTCTTTCCTCGAGCGCCAGATTTATGATGGTTTGTAAAATAACTTCTTGGGAGTTGTTTAACTTGACGTTCAAGAGTTCTACCATCAAAGGGATCAGATTATTGATCGATTCTGCTAACTCATTGAGTTGCTCTTCTTTTTGAGTAATCCAATCCTCTAGAATAATTTTTTGGTAATTGGAAGAGGAGTCCAAGGTACTCCGCCGTGAGACGACGGAGCCTGCTTGGACTTCGTCATTACTGTTGCTATGTGTTGTATCTTTATCAGTTAGATTCGAGATAAGGGAAGATAGGGCTTGTATCTGATTATCTGGAAAGACCTCTGTGACTTTAGTAGCAGGTAATTCTTTTTTGGGTTCTATAGGCTTAGGCGGTTTAGTCTCCAAATCAGTCGGCGGTATTATCTTTTGGGAAGAAAGGGTGTTTTCAGATTTGACTGATGGGGTTTCAATACTGTTCGGATAAGCCTTGTTTTCCTCTTCCCCTCTCTTGGTCAGCATTCCCAAGTCCGTGTCGCCTGGGGTTTCCCCAGGCGTTGATATCGGACGTTTGCGTCTTTCGCCGACGCGGGCTTCCACCACTTGCGCCCCTACGCTTCCCTTGCTTCCCTTGCTTGTCTCAACACCTAACTTTGTTAACCGAACATTATTGGATGGAGTTTGCTGCTTCTTGAGAGAAGATTTCTTCTGAGAATTGGACTTATTGTTTGGGGTTTCTAAGTCTAAGAGCAAATCTAGTAAGTTATCTATAGGGTCGGACATATTTTAATTAGTGATTGCTTGTAACCCTGATTTTATCCTTAAGATCAATCTAACTCCGCACTCAAGGGGCTGTCCGATGAGGAAACCTCATCGGTTTATACGCGGAGTCGAATTCTGCGCCTCACGTATTTTTAGTTTCTATCTGTTTAAAAGCAAGTATTTGTTTTAAAAGTTTTCTGGGGATAAACCTTGATCAAAATCTCTTTGTCTTTGGCGATCGCTTTTTGGGGATTCGGGGATAATAACGGCAAAACCATGATAGACTATACCCAAGTAATCAAAAGGATCTAGTCTTGCGCCCAAACCATTAGCTAATTTTTCTCTACAGATTTGATCGGAAAAAAAAAGCCCAACCTCTCTGTTGGACTAAAACGTAAGCAAAACTTCACACCGAGAAAAGAGCTAATTAAATTTTGTATTTATAAAGAGATACTAAATTGATTTTTTATTGGTATGTATAATATTATGTCCCGTTAAAATGAGTTTGACTATCCACAGATACACTCATTTTTGGAGGAAATGTTATAAAGTTAACTTAAAGTATCAACACAAATTGTAACAATTTAGTTAATTGCAGGAAAAAAGGGTCAGCAATAAGAAAAGATTTCTCTTACTCCGATCCTTCAAAAGTGGAAACTCTAGTCCCCCAAAATCAATAAATTACATTGATAATAGCGATAATAGTTTATGTATCGCTTCTTATCAGTATTTATTCGTATAGCCAAGAACGCCTAGCAGGTTCCCAACCTACTTGTTCATCATCTGTGAACCAAAGAGCAATTTCTCTTTGAGCAGTTTCGATCGCATCAGAACCATGAATTAGGTTACGACCAATACTAATCCCAAAATCACCACGAATTGAACCAGGATCGGCACTAATAGGATCGGTAGCACCAATAATTTTTCTAGCTGCAGTAACTACATTATCTCCTTCCCATACCATAGCAATTACGGGGGCAGAAGTAATAAAATCAATTAGATTAGAAAAGAATGATTTTCCTTTGTGAACATCGTAATGTTTTTCGGCGAGTTCGCGGGAAACTTGCATCATTTTTAGTCCTACTAAGGTAAAGCCTTTGGCTTCAAAGCGATGAATAATTTCCCCTACTAAATGACGTTGTACCCCATCGGGTTTAATCATGATAAAGGTGCGTTCCACAATAATCTCCTCAAAGATTGACAAAATGTCACAAATCCCAGGTTATCCTAAATCTTGACAAGTCAAAAGTATTAAGTCAAAAGTAGGGGCTTTTGCAATGCCTTGCCCCGACAAAAGTCAGCCTGAATCCTTCCCTGGTATTTACCATCAAAATTGCCTGGGATGAAAATATTATTAACGTGAGTTCGGAGTTCGACGGGGTGTATAAACCGATGAGGTTTCCTCATCGGACAGCCCCTTGAATTCGGAGTTATGATTTTTTTTTCTTTTCCCCCTGGTTTTAAGGTTCTTGTTTCTTTTCAGATTGATTAAACTCAGCAAGAGCATCCTCATAAGACTGCTGTAAATCTGCCATTGCCTTATCCAGTCCACCTTTAACTTTTGCCCACCCTTCATCTTTGGAAGATGTCAACTTTTCTAGTCTTTGCGCCGCCTCTTCTCTCTTTTGCTTCAGCATCTCGATCTGGTCGTTTAACTTAACCTTGGCCGATTCCCTGGCACTTTCAGCTTTAGGTCTGAGTTCATCTAGTTGCTTATCAAACTCATCGAGTTGGGTTCGTATTTTCTTTTGATACTGCTGCTTCTGCTCCTGTGTATAAGCAGCTGCTGTGTCAAGAGCTTCCTTGGCTTCTCGTCTAACGTCTTCAGCAGATGTATTGGTTTTCTCCTGCACGGACTGATTCTGATTGCTACATGCTGCTAAAAACAGCAAGGCAGCTAGGAAGATTGGCAATGTAATTTTTTTCATGGCGTTTAGCCTCTGTTCCTAATAATTTACCTCAAATTGGAATTTTTGTAGCTAATTCAACTTAATTTATTAGCAATTCTCATTTTGAAACGACTTGAGGTTGTTTTAGCACTCAAGTAATTTGTTAAGAATTATCAACCCTCCTTGGGGCAGGGTTTTAATTTCATGGAATCTTAAAATGATAAGTACCTATGCATAATTAATTATATGTTGATTCTTCTGCCTATTACCCATTACCCATTACCCATTACCTATTACCTTCCTTCATACTTTGAATTTAATTTGGCACTACTACTTAATTATTGCTGCCTAGCTTCAGCTACTTTTGAATTAGTCGGCGCACCAGCATTAGATGTTAAGTTCAGTCCCAATAATATTTCCAGATGAAGAAAACCAAGTTTCACGGCAGCAGAGTTCTGAGAAAAATCAAGGGGAGAAAGTTATTTCCGAATTAAATTGGTATTGGGGTTATCCATTTTTCTGGGTAATGATGGGAGGGATCTCAACTAGTATGATCTATTTCTTTTGGCAAAAGGGTTGGTTTAGGGATATTACTACTCCAAATCGGAAAAACTGATCATGATTACTGTTAGGGATTGAGTTGCCAAACCTTCACCACTTTGTCTTCGGCTCCACTGTAGAGATAGTTGCTATCAGGACTAAAGGCAACGGTACGCACCCATCCAGTATGACCTTCAAGAGTCACCACTTTTTGACCCCTTATGATGTCAAATATCATAATAGTTCCTTCTTTATTGGCTGTTGCCACATAGCGACTGTCGGGGGAAATAGCGAGGGTATTAATTTCTAAATTCGGGCCTTTGATGTTTTGTCGTACTGATGCATCACTTAAATCCCAGACTTTGACATAGTTGCGGATAGCAGCAACCAATTTGTCATCAGCACTCACGGCTAAATCGTTGATGTAACCCGGTTGTTGGGGAGAAGTCTGCACTAATTCTAGGGTGTTGGCATCCCAAAATTGGATGGTACGATCATTCCCAATTGACCCTGTAATGAATAACTTGCCATCTGGGGTAAAGTCAATACATCTAATCGGCCCAATATCTTCGGTTAATGTCTCTATCAGGTTACCTGTTTTAAGATCCCAAATCCGAATGTCCCGTACTTCGCTACTGACGCTAACAAGTTGTTCGCCATCGGGACTAATAGCAACATCACTAACTCGTTTGGGATGACCTTGTAGAGTTCGTATCCTTGTTCCTGTCGCTGTGCTGAAAACGCCTATTTTCGTGTCTTCAGCGATCGCAAATGTCTTGCCATCTGGACTGAAGGCGATGCTAGAGTAATCGTTGATCAAAACGGGTATGGTGTAGATAAGTTCTTCTTGTTCGAGGTCAAATGCACTTACAGTTTCTCCCCCAGTTCCTGCCAATAAGATTTTCCCATCAGGACTTACAGCAATAGCTTGAATGACTCCAGCAAATCCTTTGATGTCGGTAACGGTTATCTGGGTGGGAGAAATTTGGGCAATGATTTGAGAGAAGGGGGTTTGGGCAATCGTTTGGGAAGTAGAGAATAGGGAACTAGGGGTGACAACAACTCCCGCACTTGCGAGAAAACTCAGCAAGCAAAGTTGAACAACAGGATTTTTGGCAATGGGTTTCATAAACTAAAAATCTAAGCTCCTCACAAGCCTACTAATAGAAGCACAGCAGTCACAAGGATCTGTCGCGTTGCCCTCTCTCAGCCGACCCATTGGTTGATCCCAATTCGATGAAACAAATTACTTTTCGGGTAGCTACTAGAGGCGCGAATCTTTCCCGTGGACGTTAATTTCCATATTTCTTGATTGTTTGTATTATTTCAGATTATGGTTTCTGTTTCAATTTATTGCTGTTCAAAATTTACGAAACTATTGCTAGCAAACAAGTTGGAAGGGCAAAAAATACCTATAAAATACTCTCTAAGTTATATATGATGAATCTCAAGTCTATAGTTTACTATAAAAAACTCGTTTTTCAAGTTTTTCTGCCAAATTCTTGGTTGTTTTAGCATCGGAGTACTAACCCCCTTAACTTTTTCATTTCCTCTCCACGCTGCCGAAGAAATTTATTTTGTTTATGATTCTATTGAAGAATCCCTTAAGGTTAGTTCTTTAGAAACCTTTGCCCAAGATGGAACTATCGATGAGAACCTCGCTTTTTATCTGAATATTGCGGGAGTAAATGAAGCAGAAAAAGCCTTATTTCGGAAAGTTTTAACCCAAAAAATAGATGTTGAGCCTGTAGTGCTATCTCGCTTACTCAAAACTGATGAAGGAGAACGGTTGCTGGAATTTTTTGGCAGAATCATCAATATTCTCTCTTCTATTCAATACTGTTCGGTTAAGAACCAAAACTAAAGAGTGGAGTCGTGATGTCAGAAGTCAAAAGTCAGAAGTCAGAAGTCAACGCGAGAGTGGAATATGCGCGCTTTTCCAGAAGCATTTCCGTGCAGCAAAAGTCAACACCGTCGTTGGATTTTATTGCGACACCAGAACCCAATTCCCAACAAGAGTTTCTGACTTATCCGAACAGTATTGCGCCCCGTCGAACTCCGTCCGCGTCCGCGTACGCGTACTCGAAGCGACTACCGCAGGTCAGCGACTACGGTCGGTCACTCCGAACTCACGTTGTTTAGTTCTTGGCAGATTTTTTGCCATGCTAGTTTTGGGTCATCAGCAGAAGTAATAGGACGACCAATAACCAAGTAGTCTGCACCTGCTTT
>JASJEK010000007.1 GCA_030064915.1 Xenococcaceae cyanobacterium MO_234.B1 | reverse complement strand
GCATCACTGATAGACCGAGCAAGCTTGTGGTTTTTGACCATGTTCCTAACTGCCAAATCTTCAATACAGATCAAGCTGTTATTACGAACCAAATCAGTTGTCAACTTATGGAGAAAATCAGTACGAGCATCTTTGATTTTGGCGTGAATCTTAGCTACTTTAAGTCTTGCTTTATGTCGGTTACTAGAGCCTTTGGTTTTCCGACTCAATTCCTTTTGCGCTACCTTGAGCTTTTGATACAGCCGATTAAAATGCTTAGGATTGGCTATTTTTTCCCCATCACTGGTACTAATCAAACTAGAAACACCAGCGTCAATACCAACTTGTTTAGATGTCGGTGGCAACGTTTCAACAGTGTAATCATCTACCAACAACGAGACAAACCATCGTCCAGATGGTTCGAGCTTGACAGTAACAGTAGATGGGCTACAACCAGTTGGAAGATATCTAGACCAAACTATATTCAGTGGTTCAGAGCATTTAGCCAACCAGACTTTACCATCTCGGTATTTAAAAGCCGACTTGGTAAACTCAGCCGAACCACCATTCCGCTTTTTCTTAAACCGAGGGTATTTAGCCCGTTTTCCCCAGAAGTTAGCAAACGCTTTTTGCAGATGCCTAAGACATTGCTGCAAAGGGACACAGCTAACCTCGTTAAGAAAACTAAGGTCTTCAGTTTTTTTCCAACTGGTCAACAAGCTAGAGGTTTCTTTATATTGAATTCTCTCTTGTCTTTCATACCAAGCCTCGGTTCTGGTAGCCAAAGCTTTGTTGTAGACCAAACGCACACACCCCATTGTCCGTCGCAAGAGACTTTCTTGCTCGGTAGTAGGGTAAAAGCGAAACTTATAGGCACGATCCCTCATGCCTCACATTATATCAGATTAAATGTAAACCCAATAACTAGAGGTGTGGAAATTCCTCTCGTCGGCATAGCCGAGAGTCTCCTTTCCACAAATGCAAGATGAAAACTCTAACTAAACATAGACCACTAGAAATTTTATTGGTAGAAGACTCGATCGCTGATGCGACCCTAATTGCCAAGATATTGGCTCAGGCTAAGATTTCTCATAATTTAAGAATTGTTGAAGATGGAGTAGAGGCTATTTCTTTCTTACACCGAGAGGGACGATACGATAAAACCCCTCGTCCAGATATTATTTTTCTCGATCTTCATTTACCGAAAAAAGATGGTTTAGGGGTTTTAGCTGAAATCAAATCAGAGCCTAGTCTAAGAAATATTCCTGTAATTATCCTTACTGCTTCGGCTTCTCAAGAAGATATCACTAAGTGTTATCAAATGAATGCTAATTGCTATCTTACTAAACCTAGTACTTCAGAAGATTTTTGCCGTACTGTTAAAGTTATTGAAGATTTTTGGCTTAATATTGCGCAAATTCCCTTAAATTAAAAAACCCAACTAAATATTAGCTATTTATTCATAGTTTAGGTAAAAAATATACAAATTATCCCTTGTTGAATATATCGTATAAACACCTGAGAAGACACCAGACCCTTATTCCCAAGGGTTGCAAAGCGATGTCAGTGGTGAGGGATACATGGGTTTATCTGTTTGTTAAGAAACATTTCGTCAACACTATCTTTCAACTCATTGACTTATTTTAATAATTACTATAGCTAGACTTGGTTATAAGTATTAAGTTTCCCAATCGGTAAGCAATATGTCTTATCGTTATTCAAGCTTTCTATTGTGCATAGTAATTCTAAAACAATCAAAATTTTACTGATAGAAGACTCCACTACAGATGCTTTATTACTAATCAAGTATTTTGAAAAGCTGGAGACTCATAAGTTCGATGTAGTTCGAGTAAAATTACTAAGTGAAGGACTAGACTATCTCCAACAAGAAGAGTTCGATCTTATATTGCTAGATTTATCCTTACCAGATAGTTTGGGATTAGACTCCATTAGACAAATTCAAAATCTGGTAGCAGAAATACCGATTATCGTTTTAACAGGGATGGGGCGAGAAGAAATAGCAATACAAGCTCTTAGGGAGGGTACACAAGACTATATTGTTAAAGGTCAAATATTTGGCAGTTTGCTACTGAGATCGATTAATCATGCCATTGAGCGTAAACAAATTATTGAAAAATTGCGCCAAAGTGAAGCTCGTTATCGTGGTATTGTCGAGGACCAAACCGAGTTGATTTGTCGCTTTTTGCCCAATGGGACTTTGACTTTTGTCAACCAAGCTTATTGTCGTTACTTTAAAAAAGCTGCTGAAGACTTATTAGGGGAAAACTTTAAAGCGTCAGTGACAGATGACAATATAACTGTGGTAGAAGCTCATTTAAGTAGTTTAAATTACCAAGTCCCTACTGGGATAATTGAGTACAAAGTAAAGCTTCCTGATGGTGGAGCTTGTTGGCAACAATGGAGTTATCGCGCTCTTTTTCAAGATGAACAGATCGTAGAGTATCAGGCTGTGGGTCGGGATATTACCCAACGGAAAAAAGCAGAAGAGTTACTGGCTCAAGAAGCAAAAAGGAGTCTAATCTTAGCACAGATTACTCAACATATTCACGAATCTCTCGATCTAAATATTATTTTAGAAACTGTGGCCAAAGAAATTAACCAGTTTCTGCCTGTAGAAAGAATTATTATTGCTAAAGTAGAAAACTCTCAAATATTAGATATTTTATTGGAGTCGGTACAAACAGGCACAAACCTAAGTTGCGCTCTCGAAAAAAATGTCAGCAAATCTAAAAAATACTTGTCTCAACTAATCGCAAGAAATAATATAGGTTGGGAAGATATCTCAACCACTGGTACACTTTTTGATAGCCTCTCCTCCGAGGAAAATACCAATAACTGTTCGATATTTTGTCTCCCGATTATCGTAGAAAAACAATTCTGGGGATTAATCTCTGTCGAACAAGGTTCCGATGAACGAGTGTGGCAGAATCAAGACAAAGAGTTACTGATACAAATCTCGTTGCAATTGGCGATCGCAATTAAACAAGCAGAACTTTATCACAAGCTAGAACTAGCTAACCAGAAGTTAGAAAAATTAGCAGTAATTGATGGTTTAACAGGAATTGCTAATCGCCGTAAATTTGATGACTATATCCAAAGTGAATGGTTGCGTTCGGCCCGGGAGAAAGCTCCTTTATCGTTAATTCTCTGTGATATTGATCATTTTAAACTGTACAATGATACCTACGGACATCAGGCTGGCGATCGCTGTTTACAGGACGTGGCTCAAGCTATTAAAAAAGTGGTTAAACGCCCAGCAGACTTGGCTGCTCGCTATGGAGGAGAAGAATTAGCGGTGATTTTACCTAATACAACTCCCGAAGGTGCAAAACAATTAGCTCACCAAATCTGCTTACAAGTACAATCTTTGCACATTCCCCACATTGTTTCCCCTGTAGATTTATATGTAACCCTGTCTTTGGGAGTAGCAGGTTGCATTCCAAATCATCAAGATTCCCCCCAAGCTTTAATTGCTGCTGCGGATTATAACTTATATAAAGCGAAGGAATTAGGCAGAAATCGGGTTGTGGGAATGTAGTAGAAGCATGGGGAATTGGGAGATTGGGGAGGATAATGATAAATATGAAAATAGGCTACACTCTACCAGTTTTTGCCTGTGCATCTGCGATCGCAGCTTGGCAGCATCTACAGCATCAATCTACAGCAACCAAAGTAGCAGTAAACCTCATTAAACCCCCACAAATTGTTAATATTTCCATTGAACAAGTAGCTAAAATTAGTCATAATTCCGCATTAGCTATTACACGTAGTGATCCAGGAGAGCATTTAGATATTACTCGCAATACTCCTGTGTGGGCAATTGTTCAAAGGGAAGCTAGAGATACTGAAGCATCAAAAATCATTATTCAAGGTGGAGCGGGAGTAGGAATTCAAATTCAGCAGCAAAATGAGCCTGCTATTTATAGTTATGCCAAAGAGCTAATTACTAGTAATCTCGAACCCTTATTAGGAGCAGATGACAAAGTTATTATCACGATTATTTTACCAGAAGGACAAAAACTGGCGGTTAAAACCTCCAATGCAGCTTTTGGGGTGATCGACGGTTTATCTTTACTAGGAACGACTGGCATAGTACAACCCTTAACTGCTCCTAGTCAATTAGAATCTTTCCAAAGTCAACTTCAAGAAAAAGCTCAAAAATTCAACTCTCTAGTGTTTTGTATTGGGGAAAATGGACTAGATTTAGCCCAAACTTGGGGGATTAATCCTGAAAGACTGGTGAAAACTGCCAATTGGTTGGGTTCCATGTTAGTGATGGCTGGAATACAACAAGTACAATCAATTTTGTTAGTAGGCTATCACGGTAAGTTGATTAAACTTGCTGGAGGGATTTTTCACACCCATCATCATCTAGCAGATGGCAGATTAGAAATCTTAACTGCCTATAGCGCACAGTACGATTTACCTCACCCCATCTTACAACAAATTTTTACTTCTCCCACTACTGAATTTGCTTTGCAGTTATTACGAGACTTAGACCTAGAAACTAAAAGTAGTTGGGTTGATCGAGTTTATGGTGCGATCTCAGAAGCCATAGACCAGCGTTCCCAAGACTATATTCGCAAACATACCGACCAAGATGTTAGGGTAGGTTGCATCTTGTTTGACCGCCAACGAAAGGTAATAAAAAAAAGCAACTCTGCTAGGGATTTGCTGCCAAATTTATGTTAAGGTTATAAGAATATTTTTAAGCTCTACCCAAATGTAGTTAGGGAAAACCCCATACATCATAACTGATATAGAAAGGGTTTAGAGTATAAAGGTCAATTTTTGTAACTATTTTTTACGAGAAGCGATGAAGGCTTAGGAATTAATCACAGGAGCTAGGATAAGGAATCACGAATCAGGAAACTTTCCGTAGAATTCAACCCTCATCCTTCCTGGTAATTTAGCCCTCATCTCATCCTTCGTTTACTTGTCCATCTACGCAAATTATCTAGTAAATAGTGACTATCCAAACAGAATCGGTTGCTACCGCAACCCAGACTGCTTCTAATCAGTCCCTCAAAAATAGTTTCAACCGTCAAACTATTGCCATTATAGATTTTGGCTCTCAGTATTCGGAATTAATTGCCCGACGGATTAGAGAAACTCAAGTTTATTCGGAAGTTATTTCCTATCGCACTAGCGCAGAACAAATCAGAAACCTTGACCCTAAAGGTATTATCCTTTCTGGAGGGCCTAGTTCTGTGTACGATGATCATGCACCCCAATGTGACCCAGAAATTTGGAACTTGGAAATTCCGATCTTAGGAGTCTGTTATGGAATGCAATTGATGGTCAGGCAATTGGGAGGAACAGTTGAAAGAGCCACTAGAGGGGAATATGGTAAAGCCTCTTTATTTATTGATGACCCTACAGACTTACTAACTAATGTAGAAGATGGCTCAACGATGTGGATGAGTCATGGAGATTCTTGCACTAAGCTCCCAGAAGGTTTTGATATCTTAGCACATACTGATAACACTCCCTGTGCTGCGATCGCATCTCACGAACAAAAACTCTTTGGGGTTCAGTTTCATCCTGAAGTAGTCCACTCTCAAGGTGGAATTCCTTTAATCCGCAACTTTGTTTATCACATATGTAACTGTGAACCAAGCTGGACAACGGAAGCCTTTGTGGAAGAATCAATCCGAGAGATTCGAGCCAAAGTTGGAGATAAAAAAGTTCTACTCGCTCTTTCTGGTGGTGTTGACTCCTCTACCCTAGCATTCCTCTTACATCGGGCGATTGGTAAGCAAGTTACTTGTATGTTTATCGATCAAGGTTTCATGCGTAAAGGTGAACCTGAAAGATTGATGGACATATTTGATAAACAGTTCAACATTCCTGTAGAATACGTTAATGCCCGCGATCGCTTTTTAAAGCAAATGGAAGGAGTCACAGACCCCGAAGAAAAACGTCGCCGTATTGGTCATGAGTTTATCAGGGTTTTTGAAGAGGAGTCTACCAAACTAGGCCCTTTTGATTATCTAGCCCAGGGAACTCTCTATCCTGATGTCATTGAATCTGCGGATACTAACGTCGATCCTAAGACAGGAGAAAGAGTTGCTGTCAAGATTAAGAGCCATCATAATGTAGGAGGCTTACCCGAAAACCTCCGCTTTAAATTAGTTGAGCCACTACGAAAGCTATTTAAAGACGAAGTTCGCAAAGTTGGGCGTTCTATTGGCTTACCTGAAGAAATCGTTCATCGTCATCCTTTTCCTGGGCCTGGATTAGCAATTCGGATTATTGGAGAAGTTACCCCCGAAAGGCTAAATATCCTGCGGGATGCCGACTATGTTGTAAGGGATGAAATTGCTAGACAAGGGATGTATCATGACTTCTGGCAAGCTTTTGCGGTACTGTTACCGATTCGTAGTGTTGGAGTTATGGGAGACAAACGCACTTACGCCCATCCTATAGTATTGCGCTTCATCACCAGTGAAGATGGCATGACTGCTGACTGGGCAAAAGTTCCCTATGATTTACTAGAAACTATTTCTAATCGCATTGTGAATGAGGTTAAGGGTGTCAACCGAGTCGTCTATGACATCACATCCAAACCTCCTGGAACTATCGAGTGGGAATAGCATTCGATAATTGATAATTACCTTTCTCTAAGAAGTTCGGACGTAAGCAGTTCTCTTTCTTGCTCTTTTCGCAGAGACGGAATTTTCTGCCTCTGTGCTTTAAACCTAAAATGAAAATTATCCAATGTTCAGTAGGGTGGGCATTGCCCACCCTACTTTCAGATTTATTTATTTTTATTTAGTCAGAGCCAAAATCTAGCTTCGTTCTTCCTCATACTCAGGTATTTTTTCTAGCTGCTTTTCAGGGATATTTACAGGAGGGGGATTGTAGGGCTGAGGACTTTCATCGTCATCCCAAACATCTTCGGAAGACTTGCTGTATTCGTACTCTTTAGCAGGAGTCACAGGTTCATAAATAGGAACATCATAGACTTCTTCTTCTTTAGCTTCTACTTCTCCCCAGTTATCTTCTTCGTATTCTTCGTAGGATACAGCTTCCGCTTTTTGTTGTACAGGTGGAACAACACGGGCTTCTTGCCATTCATCTTCATCCCAACGTTCTTCCCTGATTGGGGTTCTAGTTTCTATGGGAGTGGCAACAGGAGGACGTTCTGGCAGACCTGTCCCCAGTTGATTTTCCGCTTTGATGGTGGGGGGATAGTAACTTTCTTCCTCATTTTCCCAGGGAGCACGACCAATTCCCAGACGTTCTAATAATCCTACGGTAATTTGAGTAATGCGGTCTTCTGAACCTTCAAATACGATGAGGCGATTGGGACCACTTGTTACCACCTCATCCATAGATAATTCGTAGGTACTTAGAATCTGTTCAGGAATTTGAGGAAGTCCTAAAGAAGCAATAGTAATGGCATATACTTTGCCAGTTTCAGCATCAAATTGAAAATCTCTGACTCTTCCTAGAGGTTGGTTCGCTTCAGTAACGACTTCACAATTGATAAGTTTATTATATGCTTCAATATCTATATCTTCGATTACATTTTCGTCTTCGACTAAAATGACATCTCCCGTTTGACGAACACTATTGAGATACATATATTTGGGAATACCTGATACCGACAGTATATTATCCCGCAAACCTAAAGCGACTACCTCTCTGCGATCCATATCGATCAGTACCTCTTTAACCACTCCTATCCTTTTCCCACTGTTGCGTGCTATGACTTGGGTATTGAGAAATTCAGAACGCAGACGTATGTTTTCAGTTGTCATTTTGCTGTTGATTTTGTTTAACCTATTACTTGTATTTACTGGGAGCTATATAAATTTAAGATTTGCTTTTATGATGATGAGTCTTAATTTTAGAGAATCATTTACCTATTAAATTTACTTTCCCTTTAATGTATATATAGGATCATTTTAGCTAATCCTTAGCTGTTTGCCTTATTTGATCACAAATGGGTTTTTTTGGCAAGGGTTAAAATAGCGATCGCTAACAGGTTGCTCTATAAGGTGCTGCTTTAGAGTTTACAAAGATTTTATCTGGTTGAAGTGTTAATTCGCAATTTGTAGTGGGTACTCTAATACTGTTGCTATTTTAGGTTCTTCTTCTTGAGAAGGCGTTATCTTTATATTTGAATAAATTATGGGGCAAGATATCCAGCAAGCTTCAGCCATCAAACTCGAAGATATACTGGAGCAGCTAGCTAAATTAAACGCTAGTGGTTGTTTACAGCTATCTTACAATTCTATTATTTTTTTTATTTATTTCAACGAAGGTAAATTAATTTACGCTACTAACTCTTTAGCTCCTTTTGAACGTCTAGAGCGTCACTTACGCCGTTTAAGTAACCGTAATAGTAGTTTAAGTAACGACGTTATTAAAGGAGCCCGTCAAAAATTTAGAAATGTTTTGGAATCTTATACAGATAACCCCTCAGATTATAAGGGTTTACTCTGGCTTTCTTCTCATCAGCAACATATCACAACAGATGAGACAGTAACAGTACTGAGAAGAATTACCAGAGAAGTCTTTGAATCTATTTTATCTCTCCCTAAACCTCTAAAATACTCTTTTGTGGAACAGTCTAGTCAGTTACCACAGTTGTGTAGTTTCGCTCTTGATTCTTATCTAAAACAGTGCCAAAAAAGAATAAAAGCATGGCAAGCTTTCTCTTCTCACATTCAATCATCTTATCAGCGTTTGTATTTAGCCAACTCAACCAACAATAGTATTACTAACTTAACTACAGAACAAAATGAAACTATTTGTAAACTCCTCAAAGGATTAAACTTTCGTCAGATTAGTGCCTTAATTGATAAAGATGAGCTAATAGTTGCTAGAATTCTTTATCCTTCTATTATTAATAATACAATTTTAGTAAGAACTCCTAAACCTCCTTTTGACAAGCTTCCTTTGTTGCATGATAGTAAAAACTTACTTCAAGATATTACAGTCGAAGATTTATTCAAAAATGTGAAAGATGAGCCAGAAATCATATCTGGAGAACCAAATAATAATATGCTCAACTCAAATAGTAAAGAAACAATTTATGCCTTAGAGGAAAATTTATAGGGTTTCTCATACTCATGAGATACAAAATTTGTCGGTTTTAGGGATTGATATTGATGGTGAAGCACTCCCTCGGTACCCCTAGTCTTTAGAGTATTATTAAATCTCAAAAATATCATACATAAATTCAATAATTTTTCAATTAAAATAAGATGGGTTTACCCTGATGGTTTTATCCTGATGGTTTTATAAATTTGTTCGTAGTCCCTTAGAGGAATCAAAAACTTAGACATTTAATTACCCTCTATAAATATATATAATCTCAATTTTTAATAACAAAGGTAGCGTTGAAAAAAACAACTATTCAGTTAATTACTGCTGTAAAGTTTTAGTTTTGCGGATTTCTTGATGTACGCTCAAACCAATTTCTATAGCTTCAGATAATAGCTGCTGATAATTATTAGAGTCAGTTTCTGAAAATGATACTAAATTAACCAAGTTAGTTTCTAACTTTGCTAATAACTGATAGCGATTATTTGCTAGATTGCGATCACGATTAATTATTTTTTCTAGCTCAATACTTTTGATTAAACTATTTTTGGTTAAAGCTAATGCAGTTTTTAACTCTATCGCTGATTGGGAATTATTATTATCTATGGTAGAATTTTTATCTTGAGAAGCGAGAGAATCTAATTCGGCAACCAACTTAAGATGCTCGATTAAGTCATTATACTGCTTTACTTTTTCTAAGATGACAGCAAAAATTTTCACTTGCTTGGCTTTAAACCAGAGATAATAATTCAGTATTAAAACCATAAAAATAGATAAAAAAGCTGTACTTGCTAAAACTAAAATCAAGCCATTCGTATTATTGCTCAACCAGTCAAGCTTGCGAAATAAAATTAAATTTATCGGGAAAAGCAAGAGAAAAACTAAAAATAAACTACAGCCTTCAGTAAATAATAATGACTTACGATATCTCTTCTGACACAAGAAAACAACACGACTGATATCGAGCGCCCAAGTAGATAGTAGATCGAAGTTTAAAAGTTCTTCTAATTCTGCTCGATCGATATAAAGAGATTCCCAGCTTTCTGACATTTTACTTGCTTGATAGATATATTTATTAAATTAATTAAAACCGAAAAAAGCACCAATGATTTTGACCACCTCAACGTAAAAATTGCTTTCCATTTCTCGAAACAGGGAAAAAGGCAACCCAGGAGAGCCAAAAAACGGTCTCAGAGTCCATCCCAGTTGGCTGCCAACAAAACCATAAAGAAATAACCAACCTTTGATTAATTTAGCTCTATTCTGTGATGATTCAGCTTCTTGTGCCATTAAGGACATCATCGAACGATAAAAAAAGTTGATACCAATTAAACCAGTAAGGGATAAAATCAGTAAGTTTAGTAGCTGGAAAAAGCGGAAGTCATTAATGGACAGACGAAAGAAAATAGTTACAGGGGCAAAGCCAAATAGCATGACGCTAATCACTGCCATTGAAGCCATCAGTAAGGCGAGGTATTGACTAAAAGTTCGCTTAGAACCAAAAATAATGTCTAAAAAATACAGAGTTGGCAAACAAATTATTAGAGTAAGTAAATATAAAGCAGGTAATTTAAAAGCGGAAGATAACATTTGTAATGCGCCATTGGTTGAACCAATTATTGCGCCATAAAGAGCCAAGAAAATCGAGCTACAAAAGAGAAGAGAAACAATTTTTTTGTCTAAGTTTTTCTGCTGTTCGATTTCAGTTAAAAAAAATGCGCGATCGCGCAGTAGCTGCATTAATACTTCAAAAGAAACAATATTCATGAATTTAAACTCCAAAAATACTACTTTTAGTATAGGAGGCAATATTTGAGACAGCAATCGCGATATTTTCAAGTTATGAGTAGTAGCACCTCAAGCTTAATTTGATGCATTAGATAAAAGATATGAGCTTTAACTCCCTCACTCTTGTAATGATAAATAGGGCGCACTTTTAAATCAATAGATTTATAACAACGAACAACAGATTCTACTTGAGATAAACTTTTGTAGGCTTTGACTGTAGTTGGTGCATCCATTACAGTTTTTTTGACAGAAGTTCTAATGATATATACTCCATTCTTCGCTATTTCTTGGGCGATTAGTTCTTCTCGAAGCTCATAAGTAAATTCCGAATCTTTGATGTCTAAAGTATGATATTTATTGACTTTATAATTATTTAGTATTTTGCCAACTCTTAAAGCAATTTTATTATCATAGATAGCTACATTCCTTGTTATAAACTTGTTATAAATCTAATAACGAATTTGCAGGGTGACAGAAGCTCGCACAGTCTGCTCACCACCAATGACAGGTGTACTTTCCTCACTGGCAGCTCTGGAAAATTGCGCTGCTTGCATCATTCTTGGTTGGGGAATATCAGCTCCACCAACTTGAATGCTGACAATTTCTTTAGCTGTAAAATTTAAAGTACCCAAAACTGCATCCGCCTGTTGCTGCGCGTCTGTAGTTGCTAGACGGAGAGCTTCTTTTTGTGCGACAGAAATTGCTTCTTCCGTAGCTGTAAAACTCACCCCATCGATGCGGGTAGCTCCTGCTTTGACTGCTTGATCTAACAAGGCTCCCACTTGCTCCGTCTGGAGGCGAAAACTGACTGTATTTGTGCCAATATAACCCATCAATCGCCTTTCATTGTTATTGTATTGATAGTTTGGTTGTAGGCGAATGCCAGAAGTCTGTAGCCGTTCCACCTTGCGAGAACGCAAGAAATCAACAACTGCTGAGGTGCGCTTGGCGACTTCCTTTTGCACTTCTGTTGCGGTTTTCCCCTGAATTTCTACCCCAAGCTGCACTTGTGTTAGGGTCGTGGGAATCCTTTCTATCCCCTGTCCGGTAACTGTCAATGTCCGCAATACTTGTTCTTGAGCCATTGCTGGATTCATCCCAACTAAACTGAGCCAACTAGCGATCGCAAATGTTATCAAAAAACGTTGGCAAGGTAAAGTAATTTGACCTATCTTCATAATCATCACCCTTCATAAACGTGAGGCGCGGAGTTCGGAGTTTTTAAGTAGAATATTTCTTTCTTGGTGCCCGTTCCCTATTCCCTAACCTCCTACTAAGTCTCTCGTTATTACGTTAAAATTGGGATTATTTTGTAACTATTCTCGCCCAAAGTCCTTGTAAAGCTAACTGTCTGACTAAATTGGCAGCATTATCCTGCTCACTAAATATTCCTACTTGAATAATATCTCCTTTCAAAAAAGCCTTGGGTTCGATACTTCTCACCTGTTCTAATAAGCGATCGCTATTTCCTAAGACTTCTACATGATAAGTAGCAACATTCCTTACTGCTGACTCGCTTTTCGGCGCACTAAAAGTATATTCTTGCCCTAATTCATTACTGTTATAAGTAGGTGGTTTAATATTAGCTGGACGCAAGATATCATGGCTTCCACCTTTGGTAATGCGATTTCCTGTGATTATTTGGCTACCAGAAGGTACAGGGGGTGGTGGGGGAAGGCGATCATTTATTTGAGGTGCATTTTGAGCGATTGCTGAAGGAGTAATTAGAAAACTGCAACACCCAATAAACAAGGTTAATAAGAAAGTGGTTTTGAGTGAATTGAATTTAGAGCCACTAGTAACAGATAAGGGATTAAGAAATAAAGACTGAATTGTCATAATAATTAGGGCTAATTTACTATAAAATAAAGAATCCTAAAATATTTAGAAGTTGATATCTCTATTCTAATTCCAGTTTCATGAATAAAGTCGTTGTAGGCTTATCTGGTGGCGTAGATAGCTCTGTCGCTGCTGCTACTTTACACAATCAAGGTTATCAAGTAGTAGGACTTACCCTCTGGTTAATGAAGGGTAAAGGTCAGTGCTGTTCTGAAGGAATGGTAGATGCTGCGCGTATTTGCGAGCAATTAGGAATTACTCACCATATTGTGGATAGTAGAGAGCTATTTCAGGAAAATATTCTTGATTATCTCGTTTCAGGTTATGAAGCAGGAATCACCCCTTTACCCTGTTCTCAATGTAACCGAGCCGTCAAATTTGCTCCCATGCTCCAGTATGGGAGAGAAAAATTGGGTATTGATAAAATAGCCACAGGACATTATGCTCGTATTCGTTATGACGCGAAATGCGATCGCTATCAACTACTAAGAGCGATTGATCGTAATAAAGATCAGTCTTACTTTCTCTATGACCTTACCCAAGAATTATTAGCAGGAACAATCTTTCCTCTGGGAGAGCATACTAAAGAAGAAACGAGGAAGATCGCAACAGATTTTCAGCTATCCACAGCCGATAAGCCTGAAAGTCAAGATTTATGCTTAATTGAAGCTCATGGCTCAATGCGAGACTTTCTGGATAAGTATATTAACCGAAAAGAAGGAGATATCGTTGATTTAGAGGGAAATGTCCTAGGAAAACACCAAGGAATCCATCATTACACCATCGGACAACGGAAAGGTCTGGGAATTGCTGCACCAGAACCTCTATATGTGGTGAAATTAGACCCTGTAATGAATCGGGTAATTGTCGGCGATCGCAATTCTGGCGGACGGCTAGAATGTAGTGTTCATAGGATAAACTGGGTATCCATCTCTGAACCTCAAACCCCAATCCGAGGGGAAGCACAAATACGCTATCGGTCAAAACCCGTACCTGTTAGTATTATCCCTCTAGAAAGTAACCGCGTTCGTCTAGTGTTTGAAGAACCTCAATTTGGCGTTACTCCTGGTCAAGCAGCAGTTTGGTATGACGGAGAAACCCTGTTAGGTGGTGGCATTATCGAGAGAATTTGATTTGAAAAGTCAAAACTTAGAAGGAACGTGGTTAATAGAAACAAAACTACTAACTCCGTACACGCAGCGACTCCCGAAGGGCACTCCGCGCCTCACATTATTCTCTACCCAATCTTTCTTTTACCCAGTCTCTCTCTGGTTGTTTAGGGGTTACTGTGGCTTTTGTTGGCTTGCTGAATTTAGGTACAGTGGGAGGTGGTGTGGGAGTTGCAACAGCTGATGAAGCAGGAGATACGGGTTTGGAAGATGTTGCTGATGAAGTAGTTGTTTTGCGGCGAGGATAATACTTCCGACGACTGCTAGTATAGCGGGGTCGATATCGGCGGCCTGTAGTGTTGTAGGTACGATACTTGGGTTTGATTTTAATTGGTTCTGCTGCTATCATAACTTCTCTTCCTGTAAGTGGAGGACGAGGAGGGAAGGCTTCTACAGGTATATCTTGAACAACTTCTAACATAAACTTGCGCCACATTTCTGCTGCTACACCACTAGACCCCCTGGTAGGTTGATTGTCGTCGTTACCGAGCCAAATACCTGCGGTTACTTGGGGTATATAGCCGATGTACCAAAGATCGCGGGATTCGTCTGATGTTCCTGTTTTTCCAGCCGCAGGTCTGCCAATTTGGGAGGCTCTTCCTGTTCCTGATTGCACTACTCCTTGTAACATCCAAGTCATCATAGCTGCGGTGTCAGTATTAAGGGCTCTGACTGAAGGGAAATCTGCTCGATAAATTATCTTACCGTGGCGATCGCTTATCTGGGTGATGCCATGAGCTTTTTCATAGACTCCTTTATTAGCTAGAGTGCTATAAGCGTTAGTAAGTTCTAATAAATTTACTTCCCAAGAACCCAACGCCAGGGAGTAAGTAGGTTGCATTTCTGAGTCGATGCCCATATTGTGAGCTATTTTAATAATGGGATTCAACCCCACATCAAGACTAGTTTGCAGGGCTACTGTATTAATGGAACTAGCAAGGGCACTGTATAGAGAAACATTGGTTCCTCGGTACCATCCTTGATAGTTTTTAGGTGAGTAATCACCTACAGAGAATTTCCTGTCGATATAGGTTTTATTAGGAGAAAATCCTGCTGCGATCGCTGTTGTATAGACAAAAGTTTTAAAGGTTGAACCTGGTTGGCGTTGGGCTTGAGTGACTCGATTGTATTGATTGTCTCCAAAATCGCGCCCTCCTACCATGGCTTTGATCTCTCCCGTGCGAGGATCGAGAGACACTAAGGCAGCTTGTTGAAATTTCTGCCATTTACTATACTTGTCTAAACCGTATTGTATTGTCTTTTCTGCTGCTTTTTGCCACTGCAAATCAATGGTGGTTTCAACCACAATTCCCCCTACTTTGAGGGCGTCTTCTGAGACGTATTTGGGTAACTCTTCCTCGATATAGTTAGTAAAATATTGTGCTTGACGTTGTAATCGCTTAGGTTGCTGACGGTTCGTAACTATAGGAGACGCGATCGCAGCTTTAGCTGTTTCAGGAGTAATGTAACCATCTTCCGCCATCCGATTTAATACCGCATTTCTCTGTCTCAGAGCCAATTCGGGATTGTTAAAAGGAGAATACACACTAGGTGCTGGAATAACTCCCACTAAAGTGGCAACTTCCGCCACTGTCAAAGCTTCAGCCGACTTACCAAAATACACCCAAGCAGCATCTGCTACTCCATAAGAGCCAGAACCCAAATAAACTAAATTCAAATAGGTTTCTAAAATTTCTTCCTTATCTAGATTTCGCTCAATCCGACGAGCTATTTCCACTTCTTTTAGCTTGCGCCAGATGCTTTTTTCTTGATTGAGATAGGCAATACGGGCTAGCTGTTGGGTAATGCTACTTCCTCCTTCTACCACTTCTTTAGCCTTCAGATTTGCCCAAGCAGCACGAATAATACCCGGAATATCTACCCCTCGATGTTTATAAAATCTCTTGTCTTCACTAGCCACAAAAGCTTGATGAACTATGTCAGGAAGTTCCTCTAACTTCACTTTTTCGTGACTGACTGGACCAATTTGCTTAATTATTGTGCCATCTACTGCCTTAATTGTAATGGTATTGGGGCGAACATAGGTCTTTACATCAGCAACCGACTCAGGATTTGTTGCAGCGATCTTTTGCTCAAACCAGAATAGAGCGATCGCACTACCCCCCAGACCCACGAGCAACCCCAGCCCCAGACCGAGCCATTTTTTTCTTATTGGTCGCTTTTGCGCCTTCTCCCTTATGCGAGCTAGTAAATCTAAAGAAGATTTATTCTGGTTCGTCGATTTCACTATAACTATACCCTCTGCAAAAGCCCCACTACACAAAGCTTATATCATTTCTTCTTAATTAGCCACAAAAGTTAATAAGACTTCTTGTATAAGAACTCTTGATCGATAGTATAAATAATATTTTGTCAATATTAGTTTACTTTTCGTAACACTATTGCTAATATTGTTTACACTTGATTTTTATTCAATTTTTTAGTCTAAACTCCAGTTGCCAAACAAAACTCTGAATCTATTTCCCACTTCTTCCCATTATGTTGCAACAAAGTAAATTCTGAAGCCGTAAATTCATAATAAAAAGATTCTTCCTTAAACTCATCCCAAGCCTTGTAAAAATTAGCCTTAGTTAAATCCTTAAATCCCACTGTCAGATGAGGATTAAAAGGACGATTTTTAGCAGCTTTATGGACAATATCTAAAGCTGATTCTAATTGCAGCATTAGTTTTTTTTGTAATGCTAGTAATTCAGGGGTTTTGATGACATCAATATAGATAACGCGAGGCTTAAAGGCAGCAAAGCCATCTAAGACTATGGGGATAGGTGCTTGTTTTTGGATAAACTCTTTTAAAACTGTTTTAAGTTCAGCAAGTCTGTCAATTTCCCAATAGAAAGGAGGTTGTAAAGTAATATGAGGTGGAGATTTTAAAGCTGCTTTACTGTTATAGACTTCCGCAAAGTGATGTTGTATTTTATTAGCTTCTTCCTGTATCGCTAGAGGGGGTAGAAGAGCGATAAAAAATAAATTCTTACTCATCACAATATTTAATTAATCAAAATTCTGTAGAGGCGAAGGGTTCTTTGCCCCTACTTGTTACAATTTATATGATCTCACAGCCTATTAAAATTCAATTCCTGGTTGTGCTTTGATTCCTTGTTCTTTGAAAGGATGTTTTACTAAATTCATTTCTGTCACCAAGTCAGCTTTCTCAATTAATTCTGGAGGTGCGCCTCTTCCTGTTAAGATGACATGAGAATCTGCTGGTTTTTGTTCTAATCCTGCAATGACCGTTACTACATCTAGATAACCTAGTTTCAAAGCAATATTAACTTCATCGAGTAACACTAAGCGATATTCTGGGTCAATAATATATTCTAGGGCTTTTTCCCACGCTGCGATCGCCTTTTCAGTATCTCTTTCTCGATCTTGAGTTTCCCAAGTAAAGCCTTCTCCCATAGCATGAAATTGTAGCTGTCCTTGCCATTTTTCTAAAACAGCTTTTTCTGCTGGTTCCCAAGCACCCTTAATAAATTGTACAATGGCAACCTTATAACCATGACCAAGAGAACGCAGCACCATTCCTAATGCTGCGGTGGTTTTCCCCTTTCCATTCCCTGTATGAACAATAATTAAACCCTTCTCTTGAGTTTTTTCTGCCAGACGTTGTTCTTGAATTTCTTTACGTCGCTGCATTTTTTGTTTGTATTGTAGGTTATCCATAAATTTGTCCTCAAATATCTTTAGGGAATATCAAGAGCATAGGGCGGGGAAGATAGGCTATAATTCCTTTTGCTTACAGGCTATCAATAGACCTCTTGCAGAATTAGACTTATCTAATTATCAACTTTATCTGTGGATCATGAATCGCAAGCAACGACTGATGCAAGAAGTCTAAGCAGATAAAAACTCTAATTTATATCTCCGAGATTATACAACTAACTCATCATGGCAGGAAATCAATCCCAGAATAATCAACCACATAAATCTACTTTAGAAGAAATACGGGCAAATCGAATTGAGAAAGTACAACAAATTAAAGATTTGGGATTGAACCCTTATGCTTATAAGTGGGAAGTAAGTCATTATGCACAGCCATTACAAGAAAAATACGCAGACTTACCAGATGGTGAAGAAGTAGCAGATGAAGTATCTGTTGCGGGAAGAATTATGGCGCGTCGCGTCTTTGGTAAATTAGCTTTTTTTGAATTACAAGACGAAACTGGCAAAATTCAACTATATCTAGATAAAAAAAGAATTAATAATACAATGTCTGATTTAACGGGCGCATTTAATCACCTAAAAAAATTATCTGATACAGGAGATATCTTAGGAGTAAAAGGTACTCTTAAAAGAACCGAAAAGGGGGAACTTTCGATTTATGTTAGTGAGTTTGCCATCCTAACTAAGTCTTTATTACCTTTACCTGATAAATGGCACGGTTTAACAGATACTGAAAAAAGATACCGTCAGCGATATGTAGATTTAATTGTTAATCCTCAAGTTAGAAATACTTTTCGCATTCGTGCTAAGATTACTGCTGCAATTCGCCGCTATCTAGAACAGCGCGATTTTTTAGAAATAGAAACTCCTGTTTTACAAAGTGAAGCTGGTGGCGCGGAAGCTCGTCCCTTTATCACTTATCATAATACTTTGGAGATGGATTTATATCTCCGTATCGCTACAGAATTACATCTCAAAAGATTAATTGTAGGGGGATTTGAAAAAGTATTTGAATTGGGCAGAATTTTCCGTAATGAAGGTGTTTCTACCCGTCATAATCCCGAGTTTACCATGATAGAAATCTATCAGGCATACGCGGATTATAACGATATGATGGCGTTAACAGAAGATTTAATTAGTAGCATCGCTCAAGAAGTTTTAAGCACAACTAAAGTTACTTATCAAGGAGAAGAAATTGATCTTGCTCCTCCTTGGCGTAGAGTAACTATGGAAGAGTTAGTACAAGAAGCTACAGGCTTAAATTTTAGTGCATTCAGTGACTTTGAATCAGCAAAATCCGCTGCCCAAAAAGCAGGAATTGAAGTACCAGAAGACTGTAAAACTATTGGTAAACTGCTTAATGAAGCCTTTGAGCAAAAAGTCGAAGAAAGTTTAATTCAGCCTACTTTTGTAATTGACTATCCTGTAGAAATATCACCCTTAGCTAAACCTCATAGAGATAAACCAGGATTAGTAGAAAGGTTTGAATTATTTATTGTAGGAAGAGAAACTGCAAATAGTTTTTCTGAGTTAACTGATCCTTTAGATCAAAGAGAAAGACTAGAAGCACAAGCAGCCAAAAAAGCAGCAGGAGATGTAGAAGCTCATGATGTTGACGAGGATTTCTTAGCAGCTTTAGAATATGGTATGCCTCCTACTGGTGGTTTAGGAATTGGCATAGACCGCCTGGTAATGTTATTAACAGACTCTCCTAGTATTAGAGATGTTATTGCTTTTCCACTGCTAAAAAGTCAGAGTGTTGCTGTTAAATCTTTTGACTATGATCGCGAGAAACAAATACTCAAAATTGAGTTTAATAATGACAGTATCTATAAGTATTTAGATGTGCCTGAATCGGTCTATAAAGAATTAAAAGAAGCTCCTTCAGTGGGTAAATATTTTAATAGTCATATCCGCGATAAATTCGGTTTCGACAGAGAAGTTTAACGGTAGGGTGGGCAATGCCCACCTTACTAAATTTAAGAACCTAATCCAGAAAGTAAAACTAAACTAATAACTACGATAGCTAGCACTACAAAACCTGCTGCTGTAGCTTGTAATTTATCTTGGTCACTAATCTTGCCATCCCGATTTTCTTGGGCTTTTCCTTGAAGGGCGTGCCAAATATGACCCGCTAAAAAGGTAGCACAAAGCAAGGATTGTACTCCGGCAAATAAGCTTCTATCTGTACTGTAAAACTCTGGAGGATAAGCAATATCGTTAAAAGCCACGAAATAAGCTGAAGTAAAAGCCATTAAAGCAACTCCAGCTAGACTGTAGGAAAGAATTGCATGTCCGTTGTAAGTAAAAGCTTTTTTCGCCCAGTCCAGAGGTGGTGTTGTAATGTGCCAAGCACCACCAGCAATACAAGCTATCCCTACCCAAATGTGACCGCCGATAATATCTTCTAAGTTATCAACCGCAGCCATGCCTAAAGAATTCCAAACACCATCACTTAAACCAAAAAGATAGCCAAAAATGGGTACAGGATTAAGAGTCGGATTACTAATGATTCGCACATCAGCAATTACAGGATCGTAAATACCACCCCAAAATATTGCTTTTCCGACGAATAGTAGTGCTGCCACACCCAAAAAGATTAAGTGATGACCCAAGATAAAACCTAATTTTTTCGGGTCATTCCACTCATAGTGAAATTTTACAGTACGTCCTGTACCATCCTTGAGGTTAGCTACACCACGAAAAACGTGGAATAACCCTCCAGCACCCAAAACCGCAGAACTAACTAGATGCAACATTCCAATCACAAAATAGGGATAGGTGTCGATTATTGTGCCTTCTGCACCAACACCCCAGCCTAAACGAGCTAAGTTGGGGATAAGTAGTAGCCCCTGGTCATATAGAGAAACACTAGGATCGAAGTTAGTTACTTCTAGTAAAGTAATCGAACCAGCCCAAAACATGATCAATCCTGCATGGGCAATATGGGCTCCTAATAGTTGACCTGATAAATTAATCAAACGAGCATTACCAGATAACCAATCGTAGTTATTTGTAGTCTTAAATGATGTTGTCGCTGTCATGGTTACGTTATGGAAAATATTACTATGGCAAGAAGTAAGAAAGCTTAATGCAGAATAGAATCTGCACTAAGCTAAAAGAGAGGAGAGAGAGAAAACACACTATGACAATCAGGTTAATTCCCCTATTCAGCCGTTGCTGGCTGAGGAGCAGCTTTGGGACTGCCGACCAAAGGTTGACCTGCTTGGGGAGTTCCTGCATTATCCAGAGCTTGAGTTACCCGTTTAAAGTCAAACCCAATGGCTCGTAGGGCGTGCCAGAGATGACCTTGCAGGAAGAAGAAACCAAAGAAAAAGTGCATATTAGATAGCCAACAGCGAGCCGTATGAACTCCTGCTGGCAAGTCCCCAGTATCCGCAAAGTAAGGCAAGACTCCTAATTTGACTTCTAGGATTTCTCCATAAAACTCTACAGGATAAGCCAAAGTATTAACCCCACAGAAATAGGCAGCTACAAAAGAGGCTAGGGCAATACCACCGAGAGAGTAAGAGAGAATCGCCTCGCCAGAGAAAATTAAGAGCTTTTTCGCCCAGTCATTAGGAGGGGTAATGATGTGCCAAATACCGCCACCAATTAACAAGATACCAACGTAGATATGACCACCGACTAAATCTTCTAGATTATCGACAGCAGCAAAATGAGTTTGATATCCGTAGATAGTTAAGGGATTTAGGGTAGGGTCGGTTACGACTCGCACCTCTTGAATTGTTGCGTCGTACAAACCCCCCCAAAACATGGCTTTACCTACTAGAAGTAATGCTCCTGCGCCTAGAAATAGTAAGTGATGACCCAAGATATAGCCTAGTGTATCTGGTTTATCCCATTCAAAATGGAATTTTTTAGCATTACCAGAAGCTTGAGAAAGGTCGCTTTCACCTTTGAAAGTATGGAATAATGCACCTGCTCCTAAGACAGCAGAGGAAATAAGATGTACTGCACCCACGACAAACATGGGATAGGTATCGACGATTTCTCCTCCTTTTGCGACACCTAAACCTAAAGTAGCAAGATGGGGTAAGAGAATTAGTCCTTGTTGACCCATAGGTAAGCTAGGGTCGTATTTAGACAGTTCAAAGAAAGTAAATGCTCCAGCCCAAAAAACAATTAAAGCTGCTTGAGCTACATGAGCGGAAATAAATAAGCCCGACAAGTTGGCAAAACGGGCATTACCTGCCCACCAATCATATTTAACGTCTGATTTGCCGTAGGTTTGCAAGATGAAACCTCCTAATCGAATGGGGTAAAGTTTGTATAGCTTGTTACTAATTATTAGCAACAAGTTAATGACATTATAATTCTGCATTACTGATAATAAATTTCAAAAGAATTACTAACAAAACTTAATAAAATTTTCTGTTGGAGCTCAGAGCGTAATTGGCAATTGCCTGGAAATTAACAGGCAATTGCCCCTAATATTAGATTCATTAGGGGGATAGGGGCATTATTACTCCCAACATATTCATTGATTAAGTACAATTACGGAAGCCTCTAAAACTTTGATTAATATTTCTTTTTGTTTATATCTGTAGCATTATATTTTCTGATTTAAAAGAAAATAGTTATCAATAACTAATTTTATGTTGTAAGCTTGACGAGTAAATTATTGAATTTAATTCTCAATTACTGACAAAGGAGTTAGTTGTCGTGACAGCTATAACAGACAGCCCTCAAGGAACAGAAGATGCAACGGGTATTCCTTGGTGGTCGGGAAACGCTCGTTTAACAGATATCTCGGGTAAATTATTGGGAGCCCACGTTGCCCATGCTGGCTTAATCGTCTTTTGGGCAGGGGCAATCACCTTATTTGAAATATCTCGCTTCGATCTGTCTCGACCCATGTCCGAACAGGGTTTAATCCTTTTACCCCATTTGGCTACCCTAGGTTGGGGAGTTGGTGCCGATGGGGCAATAGTCGATACTTATCCCTATTTTGTCATTGGAGCTTTACATTTAATTTCTGCTGCCTTTCTTGGTTTTGGCGGAATTTATCATTCCTTATGGGGACCAACCTATCTAGAAAATAAATCTGAGTTTTTCGGTTATCAGTGGCAAGACACCAACAAAATGACCGATATTATTGGTATTCATTTGTTCTTGCTAGGATTAGGCGCATTTTTGTTAGTTGCTAAAGCTATGTTTTTTGGTGGCTTATACGATCCTGCGATTTCTGATGTTAGAACTGTCACTAATCCGACTCTGAACCCTGCTATTATTTTTGGTTACTTGTTTGGGGCGGTAGGAAAAAACTGGATTGCTGGAGTAGATAATTTAGAAGATGTGGTAGGGGGTCATATTTGGATTGGTACAATTCTCATCTTAGGAAGTATTTGGCACATCAATACTAAGCCATTTTCTTGGACAAAAAATCTTTTTGTCTGGTCAGGAGAAGCTTATCTGTCTTATAGCTTGGGTGCATTAGCCTTGATGGGATTTATTGCTGCTTATTTTTGTGCAGTCAACACCACGGTTTATCCCGAAGTATTTTATGGCGCACCACTATCAATTAGGTTAGATATATTCCCTTATTTCGCTTCAGAGCAGGAATATTTAGTTTCTTCTAGAGCCTGGCTGGCTAATGCTCATTTTTGGTTGGGTTTCTTCTTCTTACAAGGTCATATCTTCCATGCACTGAAAGCTGCTGGTTTCGACTTCAAGCAAGGAAAAATCCTTCCTGGTTATACTCGTCCCGAACCTCAATAGAATTTCTTGTTAGTTTTATTTGTTTAATGTCATGAGGTGAAATAATGACGGCTGTTGTTTCTAATCGAATAGGTTGGTGGGCTGGTAATGCCCGATTTGTTAACTTGTCGGGTAAGCTATTGGGGGCGCACGTTGCCCATGCTGGCTTAATTGTACTTTGGGCAGGAGCGATGACTCTATTTGAGATTTCTCGCTATAATCCTGACGTTCCGATGTACGAACAAAGTTTAATTTTGCTACCCCATTTAGTAGGTGAAACGCATCTTAACGGTCTTGACAAATTGCTAGTTATGTGGTTACTTCTTAAGTCGCTCGTAATTTAACCACCGCGATCGCGCAGCGCCTGCTTTCAGCAGACCACGTAGCGTTCTCTTCGAGCTCGCTAAGGTAGGCAATGGAGGTTCTCCAGTTTTCGTAATCGTTATAATCTTCAAAAAGATTATTTTCCAGGGTAATGAAACTCAGACCAAAAATTACGATTGCGGATCATTTTAGTACACTAGAAGATCCCAGAATAGAAAGAACGAAACGCCATAAATTAATTGATATTATTACGATTACCATTTGTGCCGTTATTGGGAATGCGGACGGTTGGACTGAAATTGAAATGTCTGGAAAATCTAAATACAAATGGTTTAAAAAGTTTCTAGAACTGCCCAATGGAATTCCATCTCATGATACATTTGCTCGAGTTTTTTCTCGGCTTAATCCAGAACAATTACAACAATGTTTTCTCAAATGGGTAGAATCAATTAGTCTCATTACTTTTGGCGAAATAGTAGCAATTGATGGGAAAACTCTCCGACATTCTTACGATAAAAGTAAAAACAAATCGGCTATTCATATGGTTAGTGCATGGGCCACAAATAATGGCTTAGTTTTAGGGCAAAAAAAAGTCGATACAAAATCTAATGAAATTACAGCCATCCCTGAGCTTCTAAAAGTTTTATCTTTAAAAGGATGTATTGTTACAATTGATGCTATCGGATGTCAAAAGAAGATAATTAAACAAATTATAAACCAGGATGGGGACTATGTAATTGCCTTAAAGAAGAACCAAGGTGGTCTGTACGAAAGGGTAGAAAAACTATTTGAACAAGCCCTACTTAATGATTTTCAAGGCTTAATCAAAAGTGAATATCGACAGTCTGAAGATGATCGAGGACGGTCGGAAACAAGATATTGTCAAATTCTGACTAATATTAGCCAAGAAATTGACCCCAAGGGAGAATGGAAGAATTTAAATTCAATAGCTTATGTAGATTATTTACGAACAGAAAAAGGAAAAACTACTCTGGAAAGAAGATATTTTATTAGTAGTCTAAATGCTCAATCTCACAAATCAATTGCTAAGGCAATTAGAAAACATTGGTGTATAGAAAATCAATTGCACTGGGTTTTAGATGTAAGCTTTAATGAAGATGCTTCGCGAATTAGAAAAGACAATGCCCCTGAAAATTTAGCCGTTATTAGACATATAGCTTTAAATCTTCTCAAGCAAGAAAAAACTCTCAAAGTCGGCGTAAAAAATAAACGAAAAAATGCTGGGTGGGACGAGAAATACCTCCTCAAAGTTTTAACAAGTTAATTTAGTTAAATTTAACTTTAAATTCGCTATAATTAATACTTTCTGACTATTTATTCAATTGAAAACTGATGTAGATTGCCCTGTTTATTTTTACTTATTAAAGTCAAAAAATATCTAATTTTAGGAGATTTATTTATCTGGTGCTCGCTCTTGGCTGATGACAAGTGACATCACACTTTTTTGTCTGGCTCAAACCTAATTCTGGCAGGAATTTCAGCGATAAGATGCGTTTCACCTAGGGGTTGAGAGTCCTGAAGTTGGGGAGAAAATCAAGTTTTTTTAGATAATGATAATCATTATTTAGGGAGGGGAGTGGTGCGACCCACTCCCCTCCCTATTCTAGTTGATTAATTATTCAAGCTAAAAGACACAAGTTGCTTTATTTTACCAATCCGAAAAAGTTTTTAATAATAAGTCAAAGTGATGATGGTTAAATCAAATACTTAAGCTATTTGGAGCATTGACATAGCTCTTAATCCGTTTTGATATAAAGGCAATTTATGACGGCTTAAATTCATCATATCTTGAATAATATCTCTTAAAAATTCCCAAGCAATAACCCATAAATTACCGTAAAGACCTACCCAAAAATTACTATGTCTTCTTGATTTTCTTTGGGCTTCAGCCAGACGAGTAACATATGTCTTGGTGCGCTACCAGATGCGCGTTGACCGCGCGCGGGGTCGCACCGCTTTTTGAAATCCTGAATTTTTAATTGACTTACCCTTGATAACTGATGCAGTATAAGCTTTTGAGTCTTGAGCCAATAGGATAACTCGACACCATGAAATTCTCGGTGCCGAAGGCAACCGCTTCGCGGGTCGCCAAGGATAACTAATTCATACTTTTTCAATAAACGTAAGACTGGTTTAATAATAGCTTGTTGTTCTCTTAAATTACTATATGTTTGGGGAAGAACAGATATTAGAATAGAAATTCCGCTCAAAAATGAAAAAAGTAGACAAACCTATTATGGAACATTAGATTATCAAACAAAAGAATTTATTGTCAAAGAATATGAAAGTGGAAATACAGAAAATACCATCGATTTTCTCAAGTATTTACAGAAGCAAAGACCGAGGAAAAAATTAGCAATATTTTGGGACGGAGCAACTTATCATAATTCGAAAGAATTTAGAGAATACTTAAATAATATTAATAAAGACTTATCAGAAGAAGAATGGCAAATAATCTGTACAAAATTTGCTCCTAATGCTCCGGAGCAAAACCCAGTAGAAGACATTTGGTTACAAGGGAAAAATTTCCGCAAATCTTTTAAAGTAGTAAAATGGCTATTTAAGTTTTTTATAGACGGTCAAATATTTGATTTTCCTAAACTTTATCACTATGGGATTCTACCACAAGCTATTTAGGACTGCTATATGACTAAAATGTTATTATTTTTCCACTGTCTTCTATCTAAAGTAATGATTAAACGACTGCCACACTTGAATTCTCTTTGAATAATCAATTTCTAGATAGGAAACCAAAACAAAGGTAAGCGATCAGCCGATAAAGTTAAAAATCTTTGAATATGTTTTCGACGACTTTCATATCTGTTTTGTCATCAAAAAAGGAAATTCTGAGACCTTTTACGAACAATTAAAACAATTGAATCATCAAATATGTCAAGAATGGGAAGCCCAAGGAAATAATCCGCAAGAGTTTCGGTCAAAAGGACCCCAAATAGTGATTATTTTAGATAATGCTAGCTTCCATAAAAAACAAGAGTTTCTCGATCAAATAGAAGCAGCATTGCCCAATATTAAGTTGGAGTTTTTGCCTCCCTATAGTTCTGACTATAATTTAATAGAATTAGTTTGGCATTCAGCCAAAGAATATATTGCTCATCGAGAATTTGAAACAAAAGAAGAACTCGAAAAATTAGTAAAGCGACTTTTAAATGAAGGAGAATTGATTATTAATTGGAGTAGGAAGCTAAAAAATAAAGGTAATGCAGTTAATGTCATTTAATTGCGTTTAACCTTAATGGTGGAGACTGAACAATCAACCCAAAAAGACCGAACTTATTTTTGGACGGCTCCTTAGGTTAAACGAATGATGTTCAATGGGGAGTCAGTTCTCGATATTCAATCGAGAACAAAGCGAAATCTCTCATTTCAACCATCACCTTTTTTTTCTTCCTCTCCATTGCACAAAAGGTTCCTTGAAACTGCATTAGGTAAGAGGTAAGAGGTAAGAGGTAAGAGGTAAGAGGTAAGAGGTAGTTAGAAGCTAATTCATCGGTTATTTCAGAATAATCTGGTCTATTTTAGATAAATTAGGCTAAAGATCCTTAAATTAGAGCTTAAATATACCTTTTACCTTTTACCTGACTTCTGAAAGAAGTCTGATGACTATTGCAGCCGAGACTAAGGGGGAAAATTGAGTTAATCTTTGTTGTTGAGGGACTCTTGCCGGATGATAATATTCGGTGGAGAGAGTCAAAGAAGAGGTGATAACATTCACGAAGTCAGAAATGTGAAGTCGTGATGTCAGTCGTTTTACCTCTGCGTAAACTCAGAGAATTCAAATAATGAATTTCGGGTTATTATTTCTGACTTCTGACGACTGACATCACGACTTCTGACTTTAGCCCGAAGGGCGTTAGTAAGAAATAAGAGGGTTAAATTCCGTGTAAATCGTGGCTCTTTTTGTAATTTGAGGATCTCTTGCCAAGTTTCTTGTAGCATTTTAGGAATGAGAATGTTGCCCTTAATTGTTGTTCGATGAATTAATCGAAAAAAAGGACGGAAAATCTGCCAAGTAGTTCCGAGAATTAAGGGGGAATGATAAGTATTTTTACCTGACGGGAGGAGTGCCAAGGGGGATGACAGGGTTGGGGACAGCATGGGTTCCAGGTTAATTACCAAAAAGGTAAGAAGCCAAAAGCTATATAGAGAAAGGAATAGAGAGAAATTAATCTCTGAGTAAAATCCGCTTACTCAGAGATTAAATAGATGTAGTATGCTGCTCAAAGAAAAATGCCAGAACTCGGTAGTCGAGCCAGAGGGGTTCAGAGAATTGTGAGAAGATGTATTGGTCTCCCCTGCGGGGGGACAACAAAAGTGAGAATAAGATTAAATAGGCAACAATATAAATATAGATAAGTATATGTGGTTTGTGTATGTGGTTGGACTTTGGACAAACCAAAAGACTATTCGCGAATTTTATTCGCGAATAGAGTCCAAGAAGAAGGGACAATAGAAATGAGAAAATTGAGCGCAGTTTGTCCAAACTGATTTCAATTGACTCATAAAAAATGCCCCAAAACGACTATAATCAATCACGACAAGAGTTCGAGCAATTTCGAGAAAAATTGTATCAAAGTTTTAATTACAGACGAGATACAGTAATGGAATTGGTGGATGCACTGGCTGCCAATAGTTACTAAAAATATAGTCAAATATGACATTGACCAGATTTAGCTCTACCAGGAGTAATCCTGATGGGGCGAACTACAACGCCCTCTATCCCTTGGTCGAAGACTGTTGGGATTACTTTTCGCATAATGTTATAGCTTCCGTTAACATCAGCATTGATTCTAACTTTCTCCCCTTTAATTTTGTACATTCCTCTGGTTTCCCGATAGCCACTGAACTTAACTTGATTAGCACCATCATCTCCATAAGTAGGAATCGAATCTAGAGACAGAAAACTAGCTTTTGATGTATAACTTTCCTCTGAGCAAACAACTTTTATTCCTTTCATCGCTCCTTTATAAATTAGCATTTCTACCAAGCGAGCATGAGGAATAGAAACAAAAGACTGATTGTTCTGTTTGCCATTATTTACTTCTTGTTTCCACCAGGGATTTTGCCCAATAATTAACTGACCAATTCCACGATTATCTAGATAGTCAATTATCCATCTAGAAGCTTGATGGAGATAGGTATCTACTCGATTATTCCGCTTGGCTGTTAGTTTTTGTATCCGATGAGATGTTTGTTGTTTACCTCCTAACTGTGACTGAAGCAAAGCTTTAGTTTTGTTATAGAACTGGTTTAAACTTTTGAGCGGTCGGACCTTATCCAGAATCGGGACAAAGCCTTTTTGGTTTGATGTTAACGTCGCTAAATTGTCTACTCCCATGTCGATGGCTGCAATAGCTTCAGGGTTGGTTACTGAGGAGTGTTCATCTTTTTCGTAAACTACTTCAATTACATACTGTCCTACGAAATTTTCGATAATGAACGCAGGGAGCGAAAACGAATTAAATAGTTAGCTAAAGTTTCAATTTCCTTCGCTCCTGTTCCTTTATAATTTTGGATATTTTTGATAATTTTGCGAACTTTGCCCGCATCAATTAAACTAACAGTAGCATCAAAAATAGGATGAAAATGCTTTTTCGGAAGTTCCATTGCTTCGATTCCTTGATAAATATGTTGTTTGAGATGAGGACGATCTAAGATGAATTGAAGTTGTGGAAAAGCATCTTCAAGAGCTTCTTTGAGGCCAATAGCTCCATCAGCTAAGGCAAAAATTTGCGACTCAGAAAACAAACCCCGATCTTTTGCCGCTCCAACAAGTTGTCGAATTACTTCCGAATACTTACCCATTCTCGCGACAAATGTACGCTGCTTTTTCTGCTCAACCCCCTAGAGCAAAAGCGACCCTAGTTTCTTTCCGGGAGGGGGTAGACAGCCTTTTGTTACCGATTAACCCTGGTACTAACCGATAAGTTTATTATGAAGGCTGTCTACCCTTTCCACCCAATCAATTTTTCGGGAAGATTTTTTAATTTTACGAACCTTGGTTAATCCAACTTTATTTCCTGGAACTTTTAGTCCAGTTCTTAGCTGACAACCATCCAATTCTAATAAAAGTCTTTCAGTCTTTTTGTTTGGATTAATATTTGCTTCTTCAATAGATTTTGCTATTCTTTCTTCGACAAATTTTTCTGATAATCCTGCGACTTTTACAACTTCTCTTCTTAGTTTACTTGACTCGATTTTAAAGCCTAACATGTTCTTGAAAACGTAGACTAGCTTGATGAAAAGATTCTTCTGCTCCAAAATCCGCTAAAGCCCTAGTTAAACCTACGGAATGTTTTCCATGAGTTATTCCTAAGAACTCAGCTACAGGTCGCATTCCTTTTTTCAATTTTTTCTTCCAAAGATAGGGGGATTCTATCTTTAATTCCCCCAAAATTGTTGTATATTTAATTTGAGGACGGCGCTGAATTTTCCAACCTGTTTTCTTGATTTGATTTGTTACTTGAATAGTCAACATTGTCAACAACATTGACGAGCGGGGGAAGGGGGCTTCAAAGCACAACAATTTAACTAGATATACAAACAATACAATTCATAAAGCCCCCTTCTCCCCCCGCGCCGACGACAGGCGCAAACGGGGCGTATAAACCGATGAGGAGACCT
>JASJEK010000006.1 GCA_030064915.1 Xenococcaceae cyanobacterium MO_234.B1 | reverse complement strand
CTAGATATCCACCCTGTATGGAACAAATTAAAGAATTTTGACCTATATCTACCCCATATAGAATGATATCAAGAAACTTTCGGTATATTAGTCGGTGATACCCTTGAAACTTTCTGGATATCATGCCAAATAAGTATAATATCAAGAATTTTTCTGGGTATCATTTCATGAAAAAACTGCCTAAAAAACTGCAAGGGACTGGTTAGGGATGTCATTCGTCTGAAACATTATTCTTATAAGTTTATTTTTGTATGCAGACTTATTATGTATTGCGCTAGGATTTAACCTATAGGTTATTTCAAGAAGAAACGACGGTTACTTCTTTAACTTCTGTGACAGGTTCATCTTTGGTAAACACCAATTTATTGTCAACACAATCAACTAGAATTTTATCTCCTTCCGTAAAGTAATTTTCTAGTATTTTAGTAGCAATAGTATTCTCTAATTCTCGTTGAATTGCTCGCTTTAAGGGACGCGCCCCAAAAGCAGGTTCATAACCCACCTCTACGATGTAGTCAATAGCTGATTCTGATAGTTGAATTGCAATTTTTTGTTCTGCAAGTAATTTCTCGATTCTTTTAATTTGAATCCTAACAATATCTCGCAATTGTTCTCGTTTTAAGGAGTGGAAAATAATTAGGTCATCGATACGGTTGACGAATTCAGGACGGAAGTGTTTTCTAAGGGCTTGATTGACTCTTTTTTCTACTTCTTCGTAATTAGTATCATCATCTCCCGACACATTAAGGATATGTTCACTACCCACGTTACTAGTCATGACAATGATAGTATTGCGAAAATCAACAACCCGACCTTGAGAATCGGTAATACGCCCATCATCTAATACTTGTAGCAAAATATTAAATACATCCTTGTGGGCTTTTTCTACTTCATCTAACAACACCACAGAATAGGGACGACGGCGGATAGCTTCTGAGAGTTGACCACCTTCTTCATAACCAACATATCCAGGAGGCGCACCTACTAAACGAGATACGGCGTGTTTTTCCATATATTCCGACATATCGATCCGCACCATCGCGTCTTCGCTGTCGAAGAGAAGGGCTGCTAATGCCCTAGCTAACTCAGTTTTACCTACTCCTGTAGGACCCATAAACATAAATGAACCGATGGGTCTTCCTGGGTCTTTCATCCCAGCCCTAGCGCGTCTAATTGCAGCAGCTACTACGGCGACAGCTTCTTCCTGTCCGATAACTCTTTGATGTAAATGTCCTTCTAATTGGAGTAATTTTTGTTTTTCTGACTCTAAAAGACGACTTACAGGTACTCCAGTCCAGTTAGCGACGATTTCTGCAATGTCAGATTCGGTTACTTGTTCTCTTAGTAGTGCAGTTTCTTGGGCTTGAACTTCCAGTAATTTAGCTTCTTTAGTTTCTATATCTCGTTGTAAGACTTCTAGTTTGCCATATTTTAACTGGGCTGCTTTATTGAGGTCGTAAGCCCTTTCTGCTTGTTCTACTTGCAAGCGTAGTTTTTCTTCTTCTTCCTTGAGGGTGTTAATCTCGTCGATGAGTTCTTTTTCTGATGTCCATTGGGAAGATAATTCCCCTTGTTTTGCTTCCAGTTCTTTAATTTCTGCTTTAATCCGTTCTAGCCTTTCGCGAGAGGCAGGGTCTAAAACTACAATACCAGGACGTTGACTCTGATTTTCTGCTTCTAGGGACAGCTTTTCCATTTGTAGCTGCATTACCCTACGGTCGATCGCTTCTAATTCTACAGGTTTAGAAGTAATCTCCATCTTGAGTTTAGCTGCTGCTTCATCTACTAAATCGATCGCCTTATCAGGAAGAAATCGATCCGTAATATAACGATGGGATAAATTAGCTGCTGCAACTAAAGCCGAATCAGTAATCTTAACCCCGTGATGAACTTCATATCTTTCTTTGAGTCCCCGTAAAATAGATACTGTATCCTCGACACTGGGTTGTTTGACATAAACTTGTTGGAAGCGTCTTTCTAATGCAGGGTCTTTTTCGATATTCTTGCGATATTCATCTAGGGTAGTTGCACCAATACAGCGCAACTCACCACGGGCTAACATGGGTTTGAGGATGTTTCCTGCATCCATTGCGCCACCCCCTTCCCTAGCACCAGCACCTACAACAGTATGCACTTCATCAATAAACAGAACTATTTGTCCTCCTGATTCTGTTACTTCTTTAAGGACATTTCTCAGTCTGTCTTCAAATTCCCCCCGATATTTCGCCCCTGCGATGAGACTTCCCATATCCAGGGAAATTAACTGACGATTTTTGAGGGATTCTGGGACATCCCCATTAACAATGCGTTGGGCTAATCCTTCTGCGATCGCAGTTTTCCCCACTCCAGGTTCACCGATTAATACGGGATTATTCTTAGAACGTCGGGAAAGTACCTGAATTACCCTGCGTATCTCTTCATCTCTCCCGATTACCGGGTCTAACTTTCCTGCTTTTGCTTCTTCGGTTAAATCTCTACCGTATTTTTCTAAGGCTTGATACTGTTCTTCCTGATTTTGTTCGGTAACTTTTTGCGTACCCCGAATTGACTTAATAACCTGTTCTAAATCTTGAGAATCTAGGTTAAAACTCCTGAGAGTACGTTTCCCCATGCGTCCATCTTCCGCAAATGCCAGGAGAATGTGTCCTACAGAAATATATTTATCATCCCAACTAATACGACAAGCTTCCGCCCTGTCTAGCATTTTATCTAAAGCTTGACCTAAATAAAGCTGTGAACCCCCTATTTTGGGTTGACGATGGGTAAAAACTTCTATTTGTTGCTTGAGGCGAGGGATATCTATATTAGCTTTGGTAAGTATAGTATGAGCTAAACCTTCCTGTTCTAGCAAGGCAAGAATGACGTGTTCTACTTCTAGATTCTGGTTCTGAAATTGTTTTGCTATCTCTTGTGATTTAACAATCCCTTCCCATGCTTGTTCGGTAAATTTACTAGAATCGGTAGGCTGCATACTAAAAGTTATACTATAATAATTTGCTTCTTATAAAATCAATTGTAGTGGTAAGTAGAACTCTTGCATAAGTCCGATAAACCTCGGTAAGGGTCGGGGAAAAGGTTAAAGGTTAAAGGGCGCCTCGGGGGAGACATATCCTATCAGATAACCCATGATAACTCAAAAAATAACTTAAAATCTCCCCCGAGGCGCGGGGAATGAAAATTGAGCCTCCGGGAGGAGACTTAATATATCTAGGTATTGATCCCAAAATAAGTAGGTAAGCAAAATTATTTGTATATTTACTTTTGAGTTATATTATTCTCTCCCTACTCCCTGCTAGCTCAAAATGCACAATTAATTTTGCACAGATACTTACCCCAATACTTCAAAGGCTGCTCTTTAACCCAAATATTACGCTCAACTTGTCTTAACATTTAGCTTAGTATTTTTAGCTATTAGGCATTATATTTAGTTCTATATATAATAAATCAAAAATTCATCTGCCATTTACTTATGACTTCTTCCCCAACAACAACTATTAGAATTGAACATCAACCCAGTCAAGAAAAGCTAGAAGCATTAGGAGTATTTAACTGGTCGATTTGGACTAAAGAAGTATCCGAATTTCCCTGGACTTATGATGAAGCTGAAACTTGCTATTTTTTAGAAGGAGATGTGTTGGTAACTCCCGACGGTGGTGAACCCGTAAAAATGGGTAAGGGAGATTTGGTAACTTTTCCTAGTGGAATGTCTTGTACTTGGAAGATTAACAGTGCAGTTCGGAAACACTATAATTTTGGCTAAGTACAATTTTTAGCTTGGTTGGCGTTGGGTAGTTCGCCTGAAGCTAACTCTCTAGAGATATTACCATACTATGCAATACACAACCAGAAAATATTGGTCTTATTAAATATTTCTGTGGATTTTAGCCAAAACAGCCTTACTTATTTAAGGATGTTGTAACGTAAAAGAAAAAAAGTTTAAGAATGAATATAGGCTTACAATACCCCATATTTGGCTCGGAAATTAGCTGTCCCCATTGTCGTCAGTCAATCTCCGCTCTTACATTGACTGATACTTATCTTTGTCCGCGTCACGGTGCATTTGAAGCTGACCCCAAAACCGAAGAATTAGTCCATTTACCATCAGGAAGACGGTGGCGATGCTGGGAAGGTAAATGGTATCGTCAACATACTCACCCAGATGGCATTCGTTTTGAAATTCATGAAGCTTTAGACCGTTTATACACAGAAGGTTATCGAGCTACTAAGGTGATTATTGCTAGTCGTTATAAAGATTTAGTTAGTTCTTATTTAGAACGAAGTCACCCTTGGCAAGAAAGCAATGAAGTTAAAACTCCTAAGCTGTATGGATTACCAGTATTTTTTAGCCCCGAATCGGAAGCAGAACCTTGTTGGGAAGTAATTAACTTTTCTCTGGAGAAAGAACCAGGTTCTCCCCGTCACTATCCCTATCGTTTTCTTTTTGAATAGATTATTCTAAACAATGCACCATGCTTCCATCCGTACTGCTAACATCCATAATGCGATCGCATTCTACAAATTGTTAGGTTTTACAGTTCGAGAAAGATTCACTACAGGATATACTCTAGCCTGTTGGATGGAAGGATTAGGAGGAAGGATTGAATTAATCCAAATTCCTGAACCTAAACCTGCTCCTGATGCTTTTGGTGATGAACATTATGTGGGTTATTATCATTTGTCTTTTGACCTAACAACAGTAACTGATAGTCTCCCTCGTTGGTTAGAAACCTTACAAGAGAATTTTACTCAAGCTGTAGAGGATAATCCCGAACAAGTGCAACCCCTCAAAGTACTATTACCACCTACTCAACAAATGATCGGCGATCGCGTTTATGAAGTAACCTTCATCGCTGACTTTGACGGCTTACCCCTAGAATTTATTAGACTCCTTCCCTCAGTCACCTGAATTCGGAGTTATGATTCTATTGATAAATATTCTCCTTATCTTCCCCATCTCCCCTATCTCCCCTATCTCCCCTATCTCCCCTATCTTCCTCATCTCCCCCATCTTCCCTATCTCCCCCTGCTCCCTCTGCTCCCCCTGCTTCTGATCAGAGCCAACCTCTGAGGCGATAAATCAATGTGCCAAGATACTCTTTAATTACTAGAGTCGTATGAGCTAAACTATTGGCTTTTGGGATAAAACTGAGGATTTTAGACTCTGCACTGTAGTTAACTGCTGCTAACTCCTGTTCACTTACAAAGAAGTCCGTTGGCGCAGGAATAGGGTTAATTCCTAAACGCTGAAAAATCATTAGCGCTCGCGGCAGATGAAAAGCAGAAGTAACTAATAAAATACTGTTAATCTTGTTTTCTTCGAGAATTTTCTGAGTATAAATAGCGTTTTGATAGGTATTGACCGAATTTCCCTCTTCGATGATGGCTTCTGGGGGAATTCCCATCAATTGCAAGATTTCCACCATATCCTGAGCTTCCGAATTTTCTGCCCCAAACCATTCAATTCTCCCTCCCGATAAGATAATTAGAGGTGCTTTTCCTTCTTGGTAGAGTTGGGCTGCATAAATAAGGCGATCGCCATGTTGATTCAAATCTGGCAAAACTCTGGGGTAAGCAGCACTTTTAGTCCCACCACCCAACACCACTATGGCATCAGCAGTAGGCATTTCTGGGGGAGGAAGATATTGCCATTCCAAAGATTGGAGTAAATAGTTAGCCACTCTCGGACTTCCTGCTGTTACTAACAAGATTAGAGATAATAAGATTGGTAAATAGGTCAAACGCGATCTCCTAAAACTTAAGAACAAGCTTACTAATAATAAAATGCAAGTCAATCCTAAAGGATAGATAAATAAAGGTAATAGCTTCGAGAGAAATAAAAAATTCATCTTTCGCTCATAGAGATTATCGGGTTACTAACTATTAACTAACTACTAATTGTTAAATGATAGACTAGTGAAGTTGTCAAAATCGCACATTCAGGGCTTCGGGTGTTTTTAAAAACTAAAAAGAAGCTGCAATAGCTTCTCCTGAATGGAGGATTAACCCGAAAAGGAGTAAAAAAATATGCCAGTCGTTTCTCTAGCTGAACTACTAGAGTCTGGGGTTCACTTTGGACATCAAACTCGCCGTTGGAATCCTCGTATGTCTCAGTATATTTATACTGCAAGAAACGGGGTTCATATTATCGATCTAGTTCAAACTGCTCAACTAATAGAAGATGCCTACGAGTTTATGCGCTCTTCTTCAGAACAAGGTAGAAAAGTCTTATTTGTCGGGACAAAACGCCAAGCAGCAGGAATTATTGCTCAAGAAGCTAGCCGTTGTGGTTCATATTATGTCAACCAGCGATGGCTAGGAGGAATGCTTACTAACTGGGAAACCATCAAAACCAGAGTTGAAAGACTCAAGGAGTTAGAGCGTTTGGAAGAAAGTGGTGCTTTAGATAAAAGACCGAAAAAAGAAGCTTCTATGCTGCGTCGGGAACTAGGTAAATTGCAAAAGTACCTAGGTGGCATCAAAAATATGCGTAAAGTTCCTGATATCGTCGTCATCGTCGATCAAAAACGGGAACACAATGCTATCTCTGAATGTCAAAAATTAAATATTCCCGTAGTTTCGATTTTAGATACTAACTGCAACCCTGATATTGTAGATATTCCCATTCCTGCTAATGATGATGCAATTCGCTCTATTAAGTTGATTTTGGGTAAATTATCCGATGCTATCTACGAAGGTCGTCATGGTCAACCAGATTCTCAAGAAGACTATGAAGAATTTGAAGAGGGAATCGCAGAAGAAGATTATCCAGACGCAGAGGCACAAGACTATGATGATGAAGCTCAGGTTCAAGATTTTGCTGATACTGATAGTGAAGAATAGCATAGGACATTGCACAATATTGTAGGGGCTTTCATCGATTACAGATAATCAGTTCTGAATTCAGAAAATTATGGTCCCAATCTAAAGAAAATTAGGGTAGCTTTTAAGTTACCCTGTTTTCCATAAACTAAACCGAGAGTAGTTTTGTCATAATTATCAACAAAGTAGGTATCAATAAAATGGCGCAAATTTCAGCAAAATTAGTTAAAGAACTTCGCGAAAAGAGTGGTGCGGGGATGATGGATTGTAAAAAAGCTCTCAGCGAAACCAATGGTGATATGACCAAAGCCATGGAGTGGTTGCGACAAAAAGGAATCGCTTCTGCTGGGAAAAAACAAGGTCGTATTGCTGCGGAAGGGTTAGTTGATAGCTATATTCACACTGGTGGACGTATTGGTGTCTTAGTAGAAGTTAATTGCGAAACTGATTTCGTGGCTCGCGGTGACCAGTTCCGAGAATTAGTACGCAATATTGCCATGCAAATTGCAGCTTGTCCTAACGTAGAATACGTTAAAGTTGAAAACATTCCGAAAGAGGTTATCGCCAAAGAAAAAGAAATTGAAATGGGTCGAGATGACTTAGCAGGAAAACCCAAAAATATCAAAGAAAAGATTGTACAAGGTAGAATTGACAAGCGTCTCAAAGAACTGTCTCTATTAGATCAACCTTATATTAAAGACCAAAGCATCACAGTAGCAGAATTAGTTACTAGCAGTATTGCAACTTTAGGAGAAAACATCCAAATACGTCGCTTTACTCGATATGTTTTAGGGGAAGGAATCGAAAAAGAAGAAAGCAATTTTGCTGAGGAAGTAGCAGCACAAACAGGTAAAAAGTAAATTAATTAAAGAGTAAATTAATTGAAGTTGGCAAAAGTTGGAGATATGAGTTATTACTTACTCAAAACTTTTGCTTTCTTTTCCTTAAGAGGTTGTCTGAAAAGTCTCATCTGCTACATCAACACCCCCTAAATCCCATCTGTAAAACAGCGAAGCAGACCCTATTTCCCCCTACGGACGGCTGAAATGTCGGAGGTTTCCCCAGAATTGGGGGGCTGGGGGGGCAAAATCAAAAACTCAAGTGTAAAAAAATAACTTTTCAGATGTCCTCTAAGACTTTATAACTTAAAAACACTATATTGACGTTGAATAATTAGAGAGCATGATATAGGGCATAAACTAGGCAAATTAATTGTTAACTACTCAAAAATGGCAAGATCGATTCAGCAAATCAAACAAGACTTAGAGACTTTACAAAAAACTGTAGCTGAAGCAGCCACGGAACTTCAGCAGTTGTATAATGACTATCTTCAAGTCTTAAGTCAGTCTGTAAAACAACAGCTTGTGTTAGCTAGTTATCAACTCTGTACCCAGATTTATCCAGAGTCATTTTTAAAATTATCTTTTAAGCAACGACAACAGCTACAGGAGAAAATTAGGGAAATTAGTCAAGAAGTAGCAGAATTTTTACAACAACTTAATAATATCGAACAAAACGAATCATCTCCAGAACAAACAGAATTAAATTTACTAGCAGAGATGATTAGAAATTTACCCCTAGGGGAGTCATCTAATCAAGAAATCGCAACAGATAAAAATCAACTTCCAGCTTTGGAAAACTCAGATGAAGCAGAATCACAACCAGAGATTATTATTGCTGGAGATCCGAGCAACATACAAGAATTGGCAGAACATTTAGAAAATATTGCTGCGGAAAAGTTAGAGTCTGATAAGTTACAAGAGATTAACTTTAGTAACCCAGAACATTTAGTTCTCTGGCAGAGAAGAGTTGAGAAGAATCTTAAACAGACTTTAGATGATACATCAAGAAAAGTTAATAAATCTTTACAAGACAATAACATCATTCCTAGTCGATTGCCTACAAAAGTCATAGATATGGCAATACAGGCTAATGAAGTTACAGGAAACGGTCATAAGGTAAATAGCTTACCTAATATTCTAAATTTAGTCATAGAAACAGAAAAAGAATCAAAAAGCAGCAACCCGAAAGTTGCACAAATTAGTTTATTACGTCTGCGCTTATCAGAAATTGAGTTTACAGACCCTTCTGCTAGTCTCCAGAGAAATAAAATTCGTAATTTCTCGCAAAAAATCGAACAATTACGCCAGCAATATCGAGCCAAAGAAAGAGAATATGCGATCGCAGAAGCCGAGGCAGCTTGGCGTGCTGGCTGGTATGAAAATTAGACCTCTTGTATAAGTCTAGTATAGATTCAATCTGGGAGTTTAAAGGGGTGAATTTCAGTACTTGGCTCGGTGTTGTTGTATTTTTTATATCTCTTCATGTTCTGTGGCAGATTCGGCAATTATTGTTACTAATATTTACAGCAGTAGTAATTGCAACCTCTTTAAATGCGTTGGTGCAAAGATTGTGTGAGGGAGGGATTAGGCGGAGTTATGCTGTTTTACTCTCAATTGTGTTGTTGATCGGTGTTTTGACTAGCTTTTTTTTGATTATCGTTCCCCCTTTTATCGATCAGTTTCAACAGTTAGCCCTTTTGTTTCCCCAAGGAATAGAGATATTAAGAACTTGGCTTGAGCTACTGTTGAGCCGTCTCGATCCCGAAGTAATCAGTTATATACCAGAGATAGAACAATTAACCGAACAGTTACAACCTATTATCAATCAACTGCTAGAAGGTGGATTAAATTTTTTCTATGGCTCATTTGGGGTGTTACTGAGTCTTTTATTTCTATTAGTCTTAACTTTGATGCTACTTGCTGACCCTATTCCTTACCGCAAAGGATTTATTAGGTTGTTTCCTGCTTTTTATCGCCGACGAGTCGATCAAATTTTGGTACTCTGTAACGAAGCTTTACAAGGATGGCTGACAGGAATTCTCTTTAATATGTGTGCGATCGCAATTCTCAGCTTTATCAGTCTATCCGCATTAGGAATTCCTCTGGCTTTAGCTCAAGCAGTGTTAGCAGGAATTTTGACTTTTATCCCCAATATAGGACCTATTTTAAGTGTGATTCCCCCAATGGCGATCGCTTTAATTGATAATCCTCTCAAGTCTTTAGCTGTCTTAGTTGCTTATACTATTATCCAGCAAATAGAGAGTAATATCCTGACACCTCTAGTTAGGGCCAAACAAGTATCCCTACTCCCAGCAGTAACTCTACTAGCACAAGTCTTTTTTGCCACTTTTTTCGGATTTTTAGGACTATTTCTGGCTTTACCTCTAACGGTAGTTGGACAAGTTTGGTTTAAAGAAGTAATAATCAACGATATTCTGAATAACTGGGATTATCCTTCTGATCGAGTAATATAATACCGTTTCTCAAAAGTAATAAGAGACTTCGTATAAGATAAAAAGTCAGAAGTCAGAAGGCATAAAAGTTTGAAAACTTTTTCATAGTAACTTCTAACTCTCTATATATCTAGCTTAAGTTACTATCAGCCAACAGCAAGTAGCAATTATCAACTATTAATTATCCACAAGCCAGTAATTACAAGCCAAGAAAGAAAACAGTAACGAGTCAATCTTAAAGCTTCATAAATAGTTTCAGCCGTAATCGGGCGATCGCAATTACCTAATAAAGGTTTTTTCTTCACTACTCCCCCATAGGTATTGACTCCTCCTAACTGGACTCCCAAAATAGCAGCATAAACACATTCACTCCAACCAGAATTGGGACTAGGATCCCTAATGGCATCTCTACGACATATTGCCAAAACTTGTCGGGGGTTTCCTGAAAAGAGAGCCAAGGTTAATACTGTCAAACGACAAGGAAACCAGGTTAAACGGTCCTCTAACTGGGCGCTAAACCATCCGATATCAGCATAGGGTTCACGACGATAACCAATCATTGAATCCAGAGTACTAGCAGCTTTATACCCCAAGGCGAGGGGTAAACTACCAACTCCAGGAATAAAAAGACCAACAATAGCGTAAAAAAGAGGCGCAGTTACACCATCTACCGCATTTTCTGCCACTGTTTCCAAAATAGCTCTTAATATTTCGGTTTCTGATAAATTTTCGGTATCTCTCCCCACGTAGCGACTGAGTTGAGAGCGAGCCTTAACTATATCCCCTTCTTTTAAAGTATCCAAAACATCTTCTGCTGCAACTCGTAAACTTTTTCCTGCAAAACAGCTAGCAAGTAAAATAATTTCGATTCCTCTTCCTAAGCAAGGATGAATTATCTTTGCTCCTGCAATAATCAACCAACCTACTAACCCACTACCGAAGATCAAGCCTAAACCGAGAATCACTCCACCGATGCGACGCAGCCACTTTTGAGCAGTGACACGAATCACAAATTGGCTACAAAGCTGAATTATCCAACCCATTAACTGTACTGGATGAATCCAAGAACGAGGATCGCCGATCAGATAATCCCAAATTGCAGCAGACAATAAAGCAATCACGATAATTTTAAAAAATCATAACTCCATACAGACGCGAAATTTGAGGGGCTGTGTTTCGAGGAGGTTGCCTCCGCAAGGGAACGCGGGGTCGTTCCTCCATTTCAGCCGTCCGTCTTGTACGCCCCGTCGCGTCTCTCCCAACTCTAAAATCCGACTAATTGATTAAAAACTTGGTGCAAGGGATAAACCCAGCCATCCTCAGCGAATTTTATGAACATTCTTTTTCCAATTTGCCCCATCAAAAGGTTCGACCTCAAAGTGGGAAAGTACATCTTGATCTAAACAGCGAATATTAACATCTATCCAATTAGGATGAGAGCGAGGATGATAAAAAGAGTGAATCCCACAAACACGACAAAAAGTATGTTTAGCGATGCCAGTATTAAAAGTATATGTAGTCAAGACATCTTGACCTTTCAGAAGAGTGAAGTTTTCTGGAGGGAGAATTAAATGCAAGAATCCTTTTTTGCGACAAATTGAACAGTTACACTCTTGTACCTTCCAGCGATCGACTAATATTTGAAATCTTACCGCACCACAATGACAACCGCCCTGAAATTTTTGTGTTTCTCTATCTCGGCTCACGATTAAATCCTCGAATTAAACAATAAAATTACTTTCCTCTCCTTGAGCAGCTTGCCAACTACGAGCATCGTAGTAAAGGTCTGCCAAAGTAATACTATATAATGCTTCTTTTAATTTGTTTCGTAATCTTTGCCAAAGACAAAATGTAACCCAATCTTCTGCTACCTTGGCATCAGGACTGTAGTTGGGTAATGGTTCAATAGTTTCTCCCACTGCTTCGAGAATTGTGCCTAAAGAAATATTTTCTGGTTTAGCTGCTAATTGATAACCACCTTGAGCTCCTCTTACTGATTTAACAATGCCAGCACGACGCATTTTGATCAATAACTTCTCCAAATAAGGTGCTGGTAAATCTTGTCTATATGCGATCGCTTTTACTGATGTGGGTTGATACTCTGGCTGTAAACTAAGGTCTAGGAGAGCTTTTACACTATAATGACTACGAGTTGTTAACTTCATTTTATTGATCTGAACATATAAAATTTTTGTAACCTACTTTGAATATTTTTCCTTGATGATTCAATAATATTGATTTGATATTTTTAATGGTTGATTTAGATTAAAATATCGTTAATTTCACTAGATAAGTGTAATATAATTTTAGATAGATATAGTGAAGTGCTATATTATTATCCTTGCATTAAGTTTAGCTTGATAGCAACCTTGTAAACCTAAACAATTATTAGTTGCAGTTTAAGTTGATGAGCAAATCAAACCAACCAGAACCTTTAACAGGACAAGCCTTACTAGATAAAGTAAAAGACCTAGGAAATCTCTCTAAAGAAGAAAAAGCTAGAGAATGCGGTTACTACACTCAGACTAAAAATGGAGTAGAAAGAGTTAACATGATGAAGTTCCTTAATGCACTAATAGATGCAGAAGGAATTGAGTTAGACAGCACTTCTACTGGTCAAGGTCGTGGAGGTCGTTCTGCCAGTTATCGTATTAGCGTACAATCCAACCATAACTTGCTAATTGGTTCAGCATATACCAAAAAAATGGGACTCGAACCAGGAGATGAGTTTGAAATAACCTTGGGTCGGAAACATATCCACCTCAGACAATTAGGTGAAGACGAAGAGGAATAAACTATTAATACCTAATTCCCCTTAAAATCCAGCTTAAGCCTGATCCATTAATAACTAATTGCTCAAGCTATATCAGTAAATGAGGCGTTGTTTAGGAATCAAAAACTAGGCAACGCTATTTTGCTATTTAGCCAAAAAATTAGTCGATATTAATTGTTATCAATAGCTATATCAATAGCTATCAATTGTTGATTTTCCCTAATCTCAATCATGAACTCAGACGGAAGTCCAGATGTTAGAATACGCGGAATAGTATTTGGTTTATAACCTTCTAAATATCATAAACTCATGGAAGGATCTTTTGAAATTACCTTGCAAATAGTGATTGCTGTCCTTGCAGGTATTAGTGCCCAAGTGATAGGAGAATATCTCCGAGTACCAAGCATCGTATTTTTACTATTATTTGGGATTCTTCTCGGTGCTGACTGTTTCGATGTACTCCATCCTCATGATCTTGGCGTTGGTCTGGAAGTATTAGTTGCTTTATCTGTTGCAATCATTCTTTTTGAAGGGGGCTTAAACCTAGAGTTAAAGGAACTGGGTAAGGTTTCTGATAGTCTGCGTAATCTCGTCACCATCGGAACATTAATTACTCTTATTGGTGGCGGCATGGCTGCCCATTGGTTAGCGGAGTTTCCTTGGTCGATCGCCTTTCTCTACGCTTCTTTGGTGGTAGTAACTGGCCCTACAGTAATTGGGCCTTTGCTCAAACAAGTGGGAGTAGATCGTCAAGTAGCAACCTTACTAGAAGGGGAAGGAGTTTTAATCGATCCTGTAGGGGCAATCTTAGCAGTAGTAGTTTTAAATGCCATTATTAACAGTAACTCTGCTCCTATTGATGTGGTAAGTGGTCTATTGTTGCGCTTGGGAATTGGGACAATAGTTGGTACAGTAGGAGGCTGGTTACTGGGTTTATTCCTTAAACAGGCGGATAGTCTTGCCGAAGATCTCAAAAATCTTGTGGTGCTAGCAGGGATTTGGGGCTTATTCGTTTTGTCTCAGGAACTCTACAGGGAGTCAGGCTTAATGGCAACAGTAGCAGCAGGTATCGTGGTTAAAGCTTCCTCTATTCCTGAAGAAAGATTACTCAAAAGGTTTAAGGGTCAATTAACTGTTCTTTGTGTCTCGGTTTTATTTATCCTTCTGGCTGCGGATTTATCAATTGCTAGTATGTTTGCTCTGGGATGGGGTAGTCTCCTAGCTGTATTGGTTTTAATGATCGTGGTACGACCCATCAGTATTGCAGCTTGTACTTGGAACAGCAACTTAAACTGGCGACAAAAAACCTTTTTAGCTTGGGTTGCCCCCAAAGGGATTGTTTCTGCCTCCGTCGCTTCTCTATTTGCGATTTTACTCACTGAAAGAGGTATTAATGGGGGAGATGCCATTAAAGCTTTAGTTTTTTTGACTATCCTGATGACCGTCTTTTTCCAGGGCTTAACGGCTCGTTGGTTGGCTCGTTGGTTACAAATTACATCCAGTGAAGCTAAAGGCGCAGTAGTTGTAGGGGGAAATAATCTGGGAAGGTTAATTGCTCGCTTGTTTCAAGATGCTGGAGAGTCAGTGGTTTTAATTGATGCTGACCCTGAAGTCTGTAAAAAAGCGGAAGCGGAAAACATACCAGTATTTCTGAGTAGCGGACTTGATCCAGATGTTTTAGAAAAAGCTGGGATCGAATCTATGGGGACTTTCATTGCTCTCACCAGCAAAGGAGAGGTGAATTTTGTCCTAGCACAAAGAGCTATGGAGGAGTTTCAACCCCCCAAAGTCTTAGCGGTATTTCCCAAGAACGATTCTCATTCTAGCAGCAGTAAGACCAAGATTAATCAAGCCTTTATTCCTCAATTTCAGCTTAAAACCTGGGATACCTATCTTCATGATGGGGAGTTCAAACTGGTGAAAATGGTCTTAACTAAGTTAGAGCTATCTTTTCTAGAAGCTCTAATTCGTTTAGGGGATTTATTACCTTTGTTAGTTAAACGACAGGGTAATCTGCAAATCGTCAAAGCCACAGAAAGTTGGCAATTAGGAGATGAAATCTACTGTTTGCTCCATGACCCTAGACCTAAATTGCTGAAACGACTTTCTGGAGATAATCAGTCTTCCCCCCTCGCTTTAGAAAAATTGCCCAAAGTAGAAGAAATCAAGATATCTTCTCTGAAAACAGGAAGCAGTAGTGCATCAGTATCTAAGACGATTCAGCCTCAAGAATAGTCAGATTACGAATCTTAAAGTATCCTCAGCAAAAAAATAGATTTTTTGAATAATTCAACTTTAGCAGTAGCACTATGATGTTAGTTAAGAACACACAATCTGGTATTAGGTTTTATGGACGTTAAATTAGTAATTTTAATCTTGACAGGCTTATTTACTGTCTCCTGCTTATTCTTCGGGACTAAAAACGGTTTTTATGACTCTGATAACTATGATGGTAATGGTACTGCTCACTAGGGAGCCCGCAGTGCCAGATTACGAGGCGATCGCGCATCGCTGAAGGCGAGATTGCTACTACTCTTAGCTGATGGAGACTTTCTGCAAGATCAAAGTGAACTTCCTGCTTCCATAATGTCATCAAACAATTCCGTTGCCCTATCCTGTTTCCCTTATAGTGTTGGTCATAACGGTGAAGGGGTATCTTTGTTGTTAAATATGGGAGAGCATCCCATACTTTTAGATTGTGGGCTAAGTAAACTTGATTTTCCGAAGTTTCCCCCAGTAGATTTAGTTTTTTGTTCCCATGCTCATAGCGATCACTGCCGAGGGTTGGGAGCTTTTCATCAAGCTTTTCCCCAAGTACCAATCTACACCAGCGAAGTCACGGCTAAATTAATACCCCTTAATTGGTCGCTCGACCAAGAGTCCCAAGCATCCTTCCCTTATCATACAGTAGGTTGGCGATCGCCTGTAACCGTCGGGGAAAATCTCCAATTAGAATTATTCCCTGCGGGACATCTCCCAGGAGCAGCAGCAATTCTTCTTACTTATCACACTCCGAAACGAGACTACAAGGTGATGTACACGGGAGATTTTTCTGTTTCCAATTTTCAGCTAGTAGAAGGCTTATCCATCGAAAATCTGCGGGGTATTGCTCCTGATGTTTTGATCATTGAAGGTAGTTATGGAACAGTACGCCATCCCCATCGTCGCCAACAAGAAAAGCAACTGATGGAGCGTATTGAACAGGCTCTTAGTTCTGGTAAAAATGTCTTATTACCTGTCCCTCCCATTGGTTTAGGACAAGAAATTCTGAAACTTTTACGCTCTCATCATCAATTTACTGGTAAAGACTTAGATATTTGGGTAGAGGGGAAAATATCCCGTGCTTGTGATGTTTATTTAGAATTACTCTCTCAATTTCCTCTTTCTGTCCAAAACTTTGCCAAACATCAATCTCTATTCTGGGATGAAAGAGTATGTCCTCGTATGAGTAAGTTGCACACTCGGGAAGATTTGCTTCAAGGTAAATTACCTTGTATTGTTTTGATTGACTATGATTCGGAAATCCTCTCTTATTTATCTCCCAAATTAGGGGAATGGCTAATCTTATTACCAGAACACCCTGAAGAATATGTTACTCAGCCGACAGGGTGGCATTCTTTACAAAATTTAGCATCTGTTACCATCGAAAATTATCTTTTAGCAGAACATAGTGATGGTCGCAATACAACCCAATTGATTCATAATTTGCGACCTCAGCATATTATATTTGTTCATGGCTCTCCTACTTATTTGGTAGAGTTGGCTAGTTTGGCAGAGTTGTGTAATCGTTATCAAGTTCATTCTCCTGCTAATGGAACTCTGGTAGAACTCCCTATCGGCGATCGCTTTATTCAACCAAAAACTCCCACACCAACCTATTACGAAGGAGAATTAAGTGAAACTGGTTCTTATGTCACTATTACTCTTCCTGATACCATCAACAGCGATCCTCGTTGGAATAAGTTTGCGGATACTGGTATTGTAGAAGCACGGTGGCAGGGAGAAGAATTGGTATTAAGAGGTATTCCCCAACGAGAATTGTTAAATTCTCAGAGTGATTCTAAAATATCTGTTGATTTAGACTGTTGTCGTAGTTGTCGGTATTATAATCATCAGCGGTGTTGGAATCAAGCTTCTCCTCTATATGGATTTAAAGTTATTCCTGAAGGATATTGTCCTGTATTTGAACCGTTAGAAAAAGATAACTAAATAAATAAATCTAACTAAATAAATCTAAAGGAAAATAACCATAAGTTCCCACAATCTGGTCATCTTCTGCTTGAATTGCTACTAAAACTCCACGGTATTCCCCTCGATAAGAATCTAAATAATAAGACTGTTTTTGAGTATTAAATTTAATATACACTGGGGAGTTTGCTGTTTCTCCTGCTATCTTGTTGCGAATATCTTGGCAAATGTATGACTGTAACTTTGATTTATACCCTAAAGCCTGAAGATAACTTTCAAGAGCAATCAAACCTTGTGCTTCATTATCAGCACAAATCCCGATATTCTCCCATTCAGATAAGCTAGTAACCAATAATAACGCTTGACTTAGCTTCTCCCTTTCTCCAGGAGAACTAATCGTTGCCACAGAATTACAACTGTATTTTCTAAGCCATGAAACGGCTTCTTTGACAGTTAACTGAATTGTTTTGGGGTCTGACATTGTTGATGGTGTTTTTTCCTGGTTAATATAGTAATCCTAAAATAGTAATTCTAAATAGAGCTTGCTGAATAAATGTAGAAGGTAAGCTAGATAAAGGTTTTGAGCCTTTTTTTACCAACGGTCACTTCTCTGCCCTGCCGTTTCACGGCAGGGACCGAGTGACCAAAAAAGTGCCAAGTCATAACATTTATAGACTCAAAACCCTTGTAATGCCAGAAAATTATTTGAAATCCACCCTTTCATCCAATTAGATGGGTAATTGCTTATCTTAGTACTCGGGTATTATATAGAGGACTTTCTAGTTGCAGAATCCGATTAGGAGTTCTGTTGATAATAGGTTGATTATTTAACTGTCCAGTTTGAATTGAATTCGGTACGTAAGTATTATTGAACTGTTGATTTTGAACCGAATTAGATAAGGAATTATTCCTATTGAATTGATTATTTGTTCCAAGAGAGTTCCCCAAAGGATTAGAGTTTACAGAATTTAGTTGATTAAAACTTCTGGGACTTGGTTGCAAAAAACTTTGTGGTTGCAATTGGTAGCTACTAGGAACAGACTGATTATAGTTAGGAGTCGGTGTCGGATAGATATTAGGATTAATCGGTTGGAGACTATTTTGATTTGTCTCAAGATTTGCCCTATTAGTATTTCCTGAAGTATTTAATGGTGATGATGGATAGAAATTATTAATTGCTGGGGGGTATGATGGAAACTGATTAGGAACAGATGTGGGACTCAATCCACCACGATTATTGATACTTGTTGTATTGATACTTGTTGGCTGATTCAATGCTTCATTAGAAGTTGCGACTCCAGCTTCGTTGGGGAACGTTCCAGGATTATTAGTGGTATTTCTTGTTTCGGTAATATTTATCTTTGGTTGTCTAAGGTTAAGCTCTCTAGAGCGATCGCCCAGGACCTCCCTGGGAGTGACACTGCCTAACCTTGATAAAGGATTTGTGTTGATATAGGGATCAGAATAAGGCGAAGTGGGAGTGTTCTTCAAAGAGGAATTTTTGTTAGACAGATATAGTCTCCCTACGGGATTAGGAATAATCTTTGAAGCAGAACCATTGGCAATTTGGTTTTTCTTGATTTGAGTTGAGATAGGAGAACGATAATTAGTAAAAGAAGGAGGTTTTAATAATTCATCTAAAGCACTATTATCAGTTCTGAGATAGCTAGGATTAGAAGCACTAGCATTTTTTAATTTATTTTTTTGCTTTTCCTGGAAACTACTAAATGCCGTACTAGGAGAGTCTTTCTTACTACTCTTCTTTTTCTGGTCAGGGGCTACATTAAAGGGATTTGTAGCTTGATTTTGCTCCATTTCCTGGAGCAGTAAATCTATATTGTCCACATCTGCTACGACTGCTAAGTCTTCTTCTGGTATTTGAGGTATTTCTTGACTCTCCCTAGAGCCAAATACGGCTTCTAGAGGTTGTTCAATTTTATTCTGTAGCCAATCTGGATGATGCCAATATTGATAAAAAGCTACCCCTGAGAGGGTTAGAAATCCCACAGAACCTAAAAACAGTGGTCTGGTAAAAGGTTTAAGCCTAGCACCAAAGTAACGCCAAAAGGTTGGGGTGTCTTGAAATTTTCTCATGATTTTTGTGTCCTCGGTAATTAATTTGAGTGTAATGATTAATAATTCCGTTGATCGTCAACTTGGAAAAATTGACTGATAATTCCTGAAATGACAGAAAGGACTATTGAGCCAAAGACGGCAGGGAAAAAACCAGTCACCTCAAAACCAGGAGTTAAATATCCTACTAAGCTAAATGCGATCGCGTTTACTACTAGTAAAAATAATCCTAAAGTCAAAATAGTCAGGGGTAAAGTAAAAATTACCAATAACGGTTTAACAATAGCATTGACAAATCCTAGCACGATCGCCCCAATAGCAGCAGCACTAAACCCTGTAATATTTAATCCAGGAACAATCCAAGCTGTAATCAATAAAGAAATAGCCGTTGCCAACCAAGTCAGTAAAAATTGCCCCATAACCCCTAAAAAATATAACTATATATACTGTTGATTGTTGCTTGATCTTAATTGTAATTGTTTACCCTATTAATTACCTTAAGTACATAAACAAAAAAACCACGATTAAATCGTGGACTAGGATGTTGACACTCCCCGCTTATTACTTTGTAACTTTTCTTTGTCAATCAATAATTGAAAACCTAAAATTTACCCCATAGTCCAAATGGTATAATGGTAGATCCGAGCCAAATTGGGGCATCGTTGAGAGTTTAACCTAAAATAGTGCAGTATTAAGAATGAGTGACAAAAATGGCAGCATTAAAATAATCAGTGATAATCGACAAGCTCGCTATCTCTACGAAATACTTGAAACCTATGAAGCAGGAATACAGTTAGTAGGAACAGAAGTTAAATCTATCAGACAAGGAAAGGTAAATCTTAGAGACGGTTATTGTTTAATCCGCAATGGAGAAGCAAAGTTAGTTAATGTTCATATCTCTCCTTACAATGCAGGGGGAGAATATTTTAATCATGAACCTCGCCGCGATCGCAAATTACTATTACATCGTCGTGAAATTAACAAGTTGATTGGACAAATTGAACAAAAAGGGCTAACTTTAGTTCCTTTGAAAATGTATTTTAAGAATGGTTGGATTAAAGTCAGTATCGGTCTAGCTAAAGGTAAGAAACTTCACGATAAGCGCGAATCTGTAAAACGTCGAGAAGATGCTAGAGATATGGCTAGAGCGATGAAACAGTATTAGATATTCAACAGAAAAAACCAGAGATAGAATGAAACAGCCCTACCTGAAAGGAGGGCCTGGGGGAGAGGTTAAACAGGTATACCTAAAATATTTTCACTTTTAGGTATTATTTAATTAATCCTTATAACAAGAAGAAGTTATACTAAATAATCAATCTAACTAAGTAAAAAATAAGTAAAAATGCTCGAAAAGACACCCCAGTTAGCTTCAGAGCAAAAACCCAACGATGGTGGTTGGCATAATGATCGTCTAATAAGAGAGGCTAACCATAGGCTTAACCAGAAAGGAAAAAGAGGGAAAAGAGCCAAAATTAAACGATCAGGTAAAAATCTTGCTCTGCAATTTAGCTTCAATGGCAAACAACATCAGAAAGGAATAAATATTACTGTCAGTCCCAAAGGAATTAATGAAGCGGAAGGATTGGCAGAATTAGTAACTGCTCAGTTGACAGGAGGTATGTTTACTTGGGATTGGTTTAATAAATTGATAGGTAAATCTGAAAATATTTCTAATAAAAAAGAACTAACTGGCAAACAGATGTTAGAAGAATATAAAATACATTTTTTTAAAGAAAGAGAACAAAATAAACACCAAAAATCTTCTTGGAAACAGTTAAGCGGAAAACTAGAATTGGTTTTAGAAAATTGCCATAAACCAATTGATTTACAAACAGTTAAAAAAATAATTGAATTGAGTAAAAATAATTCTCAAATTAGAAAAACAACCTTGAATGGTCTAATAAACTTTTTTAATTTTTTTGGTATTTCTGAATATAATAATTTAATTGACCATTATAAAAAAAATAATAATCCAAAATCCCAAAAACGTACAGTCCCTAGTGACGAAGAAATTGAATATATTTATCAAACTGGTTTTAATCCTGGAGTATCTACTGCAAAAAAATGGCTTTATCGCTTTTCTCAATGGCAATTTTTATACGGTTTATTGGCAGTTTATGGATTAAGAATACATGAAGCTTGGAGTATAGCTAACTGGGATACACCAGTAACATTAAAAAATGGCGATTGGGTAACATTATTTGACCCCAACGATAACAAATCAGAACAGCAATATAGAGGTCAAAAAAAGATTATAAAAGCTGTTTTAGATAGTACAAATACCGATCATATTTTATGTATTAAACATGACACTAAAACTGGCTATAGAATGGCAATACCTCTGTCTCCAGAAGGTCATAACTGGTTAAAAGAGTTTAATCTTTTACAACCTTTAAATTTACCCGACATACCTAACCCTTTGAAAAGAATGGGAAAGCATGAAGAAGTATGTAACTGCACTAGAGATACTAATTCTTGGTTTAAGCGAAAAAAATATGGTTTTACTGCTCATGCTTTAAGACACGCATATAATCACCGAGGACATAGATTAGGTATTAATCTTACTGTTTTATGTCAAAGTTTGGGTCATAGTATGCAAATGAATAATACTACCTATTTGAATACTATGTCTCACGAAGTTAAATTAGAATCTATGATATCAGAGATATCAAAGGACAAAGAAAAACGTTCTAAAATAGAATTGCTAGAGCAAGAAAATAAATTGTTAAAAATAAAAATTGAAGAGTTGGAAAATGAAATTAAGTATCTTGTGATAATTTTAGAAAAAGGTAGAACATAAAAACATATTGTTAGTAAAATTAAATTAAAGTAAGGGGGGCTGATGAAAAAAGAATTAACTTGATTTATTACTAGATTAATAAATTAGTTAGTTGTCAACAATGTCTACATTTAGATTATATATTGCTAAAGCCTTACATTTCAAAAGCTTCAGCAATATAAATGCAGTTAATAAATAGTCTACTATTGGTCTACTTTAATATGGTTTTACACCCCATGCTTTGCGTCATGCTTACAACATTCGTGGGCATAAGCTAGGAATTAATCAAAAGATGTTAGCTGATAGCTTAGGACATGGTTTACAAATCAATAGCAGTACTTATCTAAAACATGAAGGCGATCACTCTAAACTACAAGGTATGAAGCAAGCTATAGCAGAAGATAAAGCTAGACGTACTGAGATAGAGATACTTAAAGCAAAAATAGCCTCACTGGAAACAGAAACCGAAAAGCTACGTACTGAGAACATTATGCAAAAATCATTGCTTGAATCTCTACAGTTGATGATACTGTTGGCAAATATACTACAAAAATATTATATTAAGTATTACTAATCACCAGAATAAAGATTTATCGTTATTGTAGTACTATTAATTTCACTGAAGATTACTTTCGCCAACAGTATCAGTTGATGTTGAAAAGTTAACCACTACAACTTTCAGTTGCAACAGAACCAGATTAACTAGACCTAATTTAATGAGAGGTGACAACAATGGTATCTTTACTATCTAAATCTGATATTCAAGCTTTAAATATAGACACAGTAGAAAGAGCTATTGTTTTTTCATCTACTGTCCTAAGAGCTTCCTTGGTAGGGACAGACAATAAGAATAATAAAGCGACAGACATTAGGATAAGCCAGAATATCAGCAAGGACGGCAATTTTATCCTTCTAGAAAGTAGTATTCCTTACGATAGTTTTTCCTTTAACAAGTTTGGGGGTAATCTACTCAGATTCATTCATGAGCTAAGTAACGCTACAGTTGCCATTGATTCAATTGATTATAGATTGAATATTAGCTCTCCCTCTACTCCTGCTATTCCTGACTACGATGATTCGTACATTGATAGCTTTGAAAGATATCTAGTTTATTATGCTTTTATCTTGCAAGCTACCCAGGGAAATTAATAATTATCAAGACATATTATTTAAAGTTAGTAACGTAATTTTAAATGTTCCTAAATTTGCTTTTTATGGAACTGGTGCTATTTGGTGGTTTTATGATATTGCTAAAGATTATAACGACCCATATAATGGTAATTCAATAATTGTAACTGAAGGAGAAATTATTAATGTTGTTACAAGTACCGCCGAAACAAATATAAATTTTAAATTAGAAATGAATGTTTATGCAACATTAGCAATACAGCAAAGTACTCCTACTTTAGAAGTTTTTGAATTTTCACAATTAAGTACTGTTCCTCAGCCAGATAATACCGATGTAGCAGTAATTGGCATAATTCCTAAAACTGGTAAGTTACAAAAAATTGTTATTGATAATATAGCCAATGGTTTTAATACTTTTTTTAGTAAAGATGGGGGAAATAATGTGCTAACTTTTGACTCTTTTGAAGCGATATCTAATGGTTATCAGTGGTTAATTACCGATGACGGTTCTCAAGATGTTGTTCAAGGACAACAATTAACTATGCAAGCCTTAGAGGAAGAATTAGGATTTACAATTAATTTGTATATTTTTGGTTAATTAAAAATATATAATTAATTGATTTTTAATTATGCCATTTGAAAACGGATTTCCTATTGAAGAATCAATCAAAATTGAGTTGTATAATTTTGAACCAGAGCAATTGTCTGATTTGGTTTATGTTCCTATTCAGGCAAAATTAACAATATTTTTAAGTAGATTTTTTTATATTGATAAACAATCAAATCCTATTAATATTGTTATCAGATTTATTAATTTCCCTTTTAATTTTAGTGTTTTAACTTCAAATGAAGCTAGACCGACCAGAAATATACCAATGTTATTTCAAAGGTTTAACCCTTATAATAAACCTTTTGCGGATGGTTATAGTCAAAAATTATTTGATTTCTTTAATCAATTTTCTAATTATACTCTTTATCGGTCTTTAGGGCATTTTGCTAGAAGAGTTAACGATAATAATCTTCCTGATGTTTTAGAACTAAACCAGCTTTATCTTGATAATTATGTTTTTAATGAGTTAACAATTAATACACCTAACAACGGATTAAAAATAGAATTTTCTTATTATTATGCAGAGATAAATCCTGATGAAGTTCCTAATAGTTATATATATCTTAATCAACAAGTTATTTATAGTCGAATAAGTAACCAATGTATGCAAACAGAACCTAGCAGAGCTTGGTTAATAGAATTCAATGAATTATTAAGTATTGGTGATACTTTTATTATTAAAGATAATATTTTAGTAGGCTCTTTAATAATCAATTTTATAGATAATCCTAGCTTAGAACTATATTGGACTGAACCAGATAAGGATTATATTTTAAGTCAGATACCTGATTATTATTTTTATGATAATCTTGATGATTTTTTTAAGATGATTACAAATGAAATATTAAATCAAGACCCTAATATATTAAAAGAGGTAGAAGTACCCACAGAATTAAATTATAATTTTTCTATTGGCAGACTACAAAGCTTTATCTCTAATCTAACGCTTGCTAATTATCAACAAATAACTTTAGATTTATATCCAAGATTGCTGTTATACGCAAATAATAATAACTGGAATAATACTTATGAATGGGTAAATAATAATAATAACGGCACTACTTACACGGATATTAAAAATTTAATTTATCTTGACTATCAATTAAACACTGTTAATTTTCAAACTGAAGATGATTCAATTATTACAATTAATAGAGTTGATACTTTTTTAAATAATTTAGATAGGGGATTTAATAATGATTACAATAGGTACAATGCCAGTGACCGATTTAGACACAGAACAAATGATACTGTTGCTATTTATAAAAGGAATGGCATTACCTATGATGGGCTTTTTTAGGCTTTTGATGTTAATAAAAGTTTTTTTGAAACTAGACATCAAAAATCCACAATCCATAGATAATGCCATTCCTTTTATAAATAGCAACAGTATCATTTGTTCTGTGTCTAAATCGGTCACTTGCATTGTACCGATTGTAATCATTATTAAATCCCCTATCTAAATTATGGGAATTTAAACTTAAGCTTTAATATTGCTCCGTCGTTGTTTTCATCTAAGGTCTTGATATCAACAGAAAAGTTCCTCCCCAATTGATTAGACGATAACGAACAGAGCGATAAGGTCGCTCAAAAGTTAAAGGTGAATGAGCCACTGATAAATATTGTCAATCCTTAAAGAACATCCGAGATTAAGACATATATGTATAGTAATACTGAAATTGATTTTAATCATGAAATTCTCCCATTTAAAAGTAAATAAATTCAAGAATTAGAATCTCTTACTTTTTCAGAATAGTCTTTAGGTTTCATTTTACGGGCTGTATCTAGTAAGATTTTTCTTAGACTAGCTGGTAAATAGGATAAAAAGATACCAAAATAAACACGAGATGACTTACCAAGAGTATGAGATGATTTTTGTAAAAATTCTCTTCCTTTTGTAGCTTCACCCTTTTCAATTAATCTTATCCCTAAACCCTGCTGAGTTATAGCTAATTTTTTTAATCTTAGTTCTTCTAATTCTCGGTCAGTAAAGCTATAACTATCAATACAAAAAGTTTTCGCAGAGAGAAAATGAATATCTTGTTTGAGGCTAGTTTGTCCTCCATGAAAACGATATTCCATGAGTAATTCAGGAAGAAAATAACCCTTATATCCTGCGATCGCAAGTCTAACTAATAAATCAAAATCTTCGCAACCATCAGCTTGAGGGCGCATATAGTCGATTTCTGCAAGACATTGACGACGAAATAGGGTCGAACCTACCTGCAAACTCTGTTTAATAAAAGTTTCTTCAACTAAATTTGGTATTATTCCTGGTTCAAGTTTATCTTTACCCCATTTAGCCGAATTCTCCCTAGTTGCTGACTCGTCTCGCACACTATCAGCATTAATAATCCAGTGATCGGTACAAACAAAATCCGCTTCTGGGTGGGTGTCTAGTATTTCTACTGTTTTAGCTAAAAACTCAGGTGCGATCGCATCATCGTCATCAAATTTGAGAAAATACTCTCCTATAGCAGCACTAAAGCCCGAACGCATATTCTTACTACGTCCAATATTTTGAGGGTGTCTAATGTAGCGAATTCTATTGTCTTGATATTGACTAACTACCGTCCCAGTGTCATCAGGGGAAGCATCATCACAAATAATCAATTCATAATCAGTATAGCTTTGATTCAGAACATTATTGATTGCATATTGGAGATAATGAGAACGATTGTAAGTAGGAATGCAAACACTGACTTTTACCATAATTAATCATTAGACCTATGGGCAAAAATAAATATGAAATCAAAAACTATACCTATTACCTATTACCTATTACCTATTACCTCAACACGATCGAGGTTTATGAGACTTATGGAAGAAGTCTATTAATAATGTCTTGTGCCATCAGGCATAATTGCCCCCTGAAGCATTGTACTTTTAAAAATAGCTTCTTGAATATTAGCATCCCGTAAATTAGCACCACGAAGATCAGCTTTTGTCAGATTTGCACCGCGAAGATTAGCTTGAGTAAAGTTGGCTTGTTTCAAATCTGTATGGCTTAAATTAGTCCCTCTGAGATGAGCTTTTGTAAAATCAATATTTCTCAAATTGCTGTAACTGAGATTTGTCCAACTTAAATTACTCGCAATAAATTCTGCTTCTGACAAATTAGCAGCAAATATATAGGCTTTATTGATCTGACTTCCTATAGCTTTAGTTCGATAAAAATTAGCTTTGTAAGCAGACACTCCAGATAATTCCGCTCGATAAATATTGCCATAACTCAAGTCAGCTTCATTCAAGTTAGCTTCAATAAGATTGGCTTCACTAAGATTAGTTCGATGGAGTTTGGTAGCAACTAAATTAGCTTTATACAGATTAATATCACCCATTGAAGTACCAATTAAATTAGCTTCACTTAAATTCACACTCCTAGCTTGTGCTTCTCGTAGATCCGCCCCAATTAGATTGGCTCTTTGCAAGTTAGCATTAATTAGATAGGCTCGGCGGAGATTAGCATTACTTAAATTTGCTTCTAACAAACAAGCTTCAATTAATTCTGCTGCTTCTAAGTTAGCAGTAGCTAAATTAACTCCGCTTAATTCCGCATAACAAAGATTAGCACCCCCTAAATCTGCCTTTACTAAATCAATTTTGGCTAAATTAATTCCACTAAGATTAGCTGCTTGTAAATCTGGTGATAGACGACTAGTACTATTACGCCATTTATTCCAATGATCCCCACCTTGTTTCAGTTTAGTGAGATGTTCTACATTAGCCATTAACCCATCCCTCAATCTTGCAACCTTTTCCTGAATTTATTATCTCCTGATTTCCTATTCATTTTTCCCACCAAAAGATATATCTCTTCCTGCAACACTTTCTATAGCAGCTAAAGCAGCAGCCGACCCTGCCATAATATCTCTTTCCTCTCCTCCTAGATATAATCGTCCAAAGCTTCCTACTGCCGTTACTTGGAGTATATTAATCAAAGCAGCTTTTTCCGCCTCATTAGCAGCTAAAGCAGCATAAGCAGCAGGTTGCACTTCCAAAACGTATAAAGTTTGTCCCTCCAGCAATAACTGTCCTCTACGGTTACGATTAACTAATTGAGCTTGATATGCGTCAATATTGCGAATTACCTGGGAAGAAACTACTTTTGGTTTGAGAGAATCCCGTTGATTAACTCCTAAAGCTTGTAAGATAGCTTTTCCTGCTGCTCTAACTTCTCCCTGTTTGTTAGAGTGAATTTCTAATAAACCATATAATCTTTCCACAAACTGCACCCCAGGACGCACTACGGCGGATTTGAGAGCCACATCAGTAATGCGATTAATTTCGATTCCAGGAGATATTTCAATCCACAGAGAAGCATCCCCTGGTAATGGTAAAAACCCTAAAGCTACTGTACCTATATAAGCAGCGTGTTGTGGTTGTAAGCGGTCTAAATAGACATAACTACGAAGTTCGACTCCCAAAATCTCGGTCCCCAAATTTATTAAAGTTTCAATAAAGCCCTATATATCAAGTATTCTACGTTTATCTTATCCCTAAAATCCTTATTTTCCTTACTTATTCCTTATTTGACTTCCTTAATTTGATGTTAATTTGACGTTTTAAGGCTAGATTCAATATAGTATTTTTCTTCCTTATACCTTATTTACTATTTATCTTAAGTAGTAAATCAAATAGGCTAGATGGTACAGTTTATCTAGCCTATAGTTTTTTAAGTGTCATTAATGACAGTATTTTATTTTATGAGTCTGTGCTCCTCATCTATCCATTCCCGTTTATAAGTAGGTGGATAGGAATAATCACTTTTGAGAGATTCATCAATAGCTAATTTTGGATAACCCAACTTAAGATAAGCTAATTAATTTGATGATAGATTCCCTTGGTTTGGGATAATCTTCAAACAGTGAGAACTGATAATATGAAGTCACAATATCGGGATAAAAATTGCCTATATGCTACGTCAATTATACATGATTATCTAACTGGTATTTGTGTATAAACAATTTAAGGCTCTTCCGGAATTCCCGTGGTAAACACTAGATATAGTGGATGGTCAGGTAAGACTAAATCTTTCATAGCCGAATGCCGCTAACTTAAGCCGAAACCCTGATGTCAAGCAGATTTCATTTTTTCCCGTAGAACACTCCGAGGCTCTTGCAAAGCGTGGATAAGCTTTGGGACGACGTTTTCTTACTCTTGGTTCAACTCTGCCTACTCTTTTTTCTTCATAACTATCAGCTACTTTTTCAAGCATTGTACGATAAATTTTTCTAGCTTTTTTGTTGGTTTTACTATCCCATTGGGAGCTAAAATTATCTAGGTGTTGTCTTGTGGCTTGTAACGATAAACGAACCGGATTACGGTCAAAAGTTGTTCCTGCTTCATACATAACAGACCTGAGTAAGTTATAGGCTAATAAATAAGTGTAGATTTCTTTTCGCACCATTTCTGGAGTTTGACAACTTAGAATATCCATTCCTAAAGTTGTTTTAATATGCCTTAAATTAATCTCAGCTTCCCATCGGGAATCATAAAGGTCTAAAATAGCACTGACTGGATATTTAACGGCATCTATTAAAGTCGTCACAACAATGATTTCTTTGGTTCTAAAACCAGGAATACAAATGTAGTAATGAATTTCTCTCAAGACTAATTCTTTAGGGATAGAATCAAAATCTTCTCTTGAGATATCCTTGGGTTTACGCTTTGGCTTTTCCCATAAAATTAAGTGATCGGGTGGACATCTTCTTGTTTTCTTTTTCTTTTTGAGAGCTATGCTGTGGATAGGCTTGTTGGTTATTTATTGTATCAGGCATTGACACAGTAGACCAGTCAATACTTTTGACAGTACGACCCAGCCATAAGTGTTGTTTTTTGACCCTTTTCTCATTATGTTTGCCACTTTGTTCTAACAGTTTCTTAAAATTTGTCTTCTGGCAATTTTTTCCTAGCTTTACAATAAGCACTCGTGTTTTGTGATGGGGTTTTTAGTTCTTCAGATGCCAAATAGGCACTGATCCTACTGACAGCTTTTTGACAACTATGGTCATTGTCTAATACTTGGGAAATGAATGACCATACTATCACAATTGGATTATAAATCCTATTTCTATATTTGACTCCCATTTCTTTTAAAATATCTTCAATTATTTCTTTTTTTAATAACTCTTGAAATGGTAGTCCAATCGACTCTGTAAACTTTTTGATCACAACCTGGCTTCGGCTAAGGCGTTTTAGCATAAATTTCTTTTAGGTAATTTTGTCTCAAAACCAGATATAGCAGACTTTTGGGGAATTTTTTCTTTTTTGTGATCGCGGCTTAAGTTAGTGGTATTCCATTATTAGACAAGAATTATCCCAACCAATCACTCAAGTATTTAATCCTATTGAACCTCAACCCATTGCAGCAGGCTCTATCGCTCAGATACATCGTGCTACTTTAGTTACAGGAGAAGCAGTAGCTTTAAAAGTACAGCGTCCAGGTATTGATCGTATTGTTGATAAAGACATTAAATTAATTAAAGCGATCGCTCAAATATTTGAGCGATCGCAAAAAACTCGCTAAAGTCACCGTTACTCCGCGCCCTTAACGACGGAGCCTGCGGGGGAATGGGGCTAGAACATAACAGTCAACCGTTAGAGTTACAAAAGATAAATCCCACAAGCCCCCTTCCCCGACCGCATTCCGCGGTCATTCAATCATCTGTAGCAATCTTAAAGGGAAATGATATAAATCGTCAATGCCAATCACAGCAAGGAGTTGAAAGCTTAGTAAAGATTAATTAACAATACCTTGACAAAATATACTTTGCCTTAACTTGTGACGAATGGG
>JASJEK010000161.1 GCA_030064915.1 Xenococcaceae cyanobacterium MO_234.B1 | reverse complement strand
AAGCTCCCACAGTTTTACCATCGCTATACACTAGCAATGCTGGACCATCCCAAGGCTCTTGGAACCCACTGTAGTATTCGTAAAAATCGGTAATTTCAGGATATTGTTGTAAATCTGGCTGATTTTTGTAAGCTTCTGGCACTAGTACCATTGCAGCTTCAGGTAAGCTTCGTCCAGTTCTGACTAGCAACTCCATAGTACTATCTAAGTTGTAGGAGTCACTGTTATGCGTATTCACAATAGGAGTCAGCTTTTCTAGTTCTTCCTTACTCCAACCAGGAACTTCTAAATTCTGTTCCCTGGTTGCCATCCAGTTGATATTACCCAGTAAAGTGTTAATCTCCCCGTTATGCCCCAACAAGCGCATTGGTTGAGCCAAGGGCCATTTGGGCATTGTATTAGTACTGAAGCGTCGATGATATACGGCAAAAGAACTTTCGTAATCAGGATTGGTCAAATCTTCATAGAACTTACCCAATACTTCTGAACGCACCATTCCCTTATATACAATAGTGCGACAAGAAAGAGAACAGATATAAAAATCATCTGACAGTTTTTTGCCTATTCGCGATCGTGCTATGTATAGTTTACGATCTAATTTATCTCCCTTTAAACCTTCCTTAGAGGTAATAATTATTTGCTCGATTTGAGGCTGATTTTCTCGGGCTTGTATGCCCAATATTCCAGGTTTTACAGGAACTTTGCGCCAACCCCAAACCTGTAAATTTTCCTCTCTTAGTACTTCTTCAACAAATTTTTTGGCTACAACAGATTGTTGCTTATCTCGTGGTAAAAATACCATTCCCACGCCATAAGTTTCAGGTTGTGGTTTCTCTAGTTGATTATTTTCTAACCAATTCTTCAGCAATTTATGGGGAATTGAAGTCATTATTCCCGAGCCGTCTCCAGAATCTCGATCTGCACTGCATCCTCCACGATGTTCCATGCATCCCAAGGCATTTAATGCTTGCTCTACCAGCTTATGGCTGGCTCTACCATCTTGGTAAGCAATAAATCCTACTCCACAAGCATCTCTTTCTTCTACTAACCAACGTTGCCCCTGAAATGGCGATACTGTTGTTAAAGGTGCAACTTTTTTTTGGTTGTTTTTGCTTATCATTTCATTCATATTGTTCTCAGTCATAGGTCGAATAGGTTAGGTTATCGGAAAAGGCATTTAGGTTTAGATTGTTAAATTAGGCGTAGATTGTTAATATTTACTGACTTTAGTTATTTGTTAGGCTTTAAAAATACAGCGTTCTCGTAAGGAGACTGAATAATAGAGGGTTATAGAATATTACCCTAATTCCTTTATCTAGTGAATTATTTAGTTTTAAAATCATTGTCAATTAGCTAAAATTCTGTATTATTGCAACCTATTGATAGGTTGTTCTTGTGAGGGCTCATTCCATTACATCCCTAAAGATTCTATCTAGCTCATACAAGTTAACCCTATTCTTGAGAAGCTTGAGAAGCTATTGTTTGAACTAATTACAAGATTAAGGATAAGCTTTTATCCTCCTCTATGTATCTTAACTGAGTTTTTCCCAAAAGTAATCCAGAGATTTCATGGACACAGACCAATACGGTTAATGAAGGAATTGCAAATTTAAAATCTACAATAAGAGCTTCTTTATAAAGATGTCATATAAACTTCGACATTTACTTGGGAAAGAAAGCAACCGCCTAAATTGTGAAAATAGATAGCTTGGATAGCTACTTATTCATACTATTAGTTTAATCTAAGCTAGCTTTGTTAATGACTTATGATAGCAGAGGGGAGCTTACAAACCTTTTAGCTATAACCATTGTCTAGTAAGCATTTTAGTCTTATTTGTCACTGTTAGTGGAATAATGTATTGTGCCTGTGATATGGGAGTCTAGGGCAACCGCACAGGTTTCTTTTCAGTAATATTCTTTTCAGTAATATTAATTAAGTAAGTGTAAATCTTAGAACTCACAATGAGAGTTTTTTTAGGCTTTTTATGAAGATTCTATATAGAACTCGATATTTATCACTATTGACCTTTTATTTCTTAATTTTTGTTGTTATCTTTGCCTTAAGTGGGAATTATTATTCTGTAAACCTCTAAATTAAAATCAAGAAAATGTCTCAATCTACTGCAACAGCCCAATTAACTACAGAGAAAAAATTAACTTTACCAGAGTCTTTGACTCATTCCGAAGTTGCTGCTACAGAAATTCGTCCTTGGGGTTCTTTTACGACTCTAGAAGAGGGCAAAGGTTACAAGATTAAACGTATTGAAGTTAATCCTGGACACCGTCTCAGTCTGCAAATGCACCATCACCGTAGTGAACACTGGATAGTAGTATCTGGAACTGCAAAAGTAACCTGTGGGGACCAGGAGATGGTATTGAACAGTAATCAATCTACCTATGTGCCTCAGTGTACTAATCATCGCTTAGAAAATCCAGGTGTAATTAAACTAGTACTTATAGAGGTTCAAAATGGCGAATATCTAGGAGAGGACGATATCATTCGTTTCCAAGATGACTACTCTCGTAAGTAACTATGGTATTCAAAGCTTGGATTTTTTGTTAAGTAAGTATCCTTGCCTTGAACCGTTTTGTTGTAGGATTTGCTAAGAGGACAGATATCAATAATAGATAATCTATGATCCACCTTAGCAAATCAGCAGCAGCAGAAATCACAAGAATTAAATTGAGTCGTCAAAAGCCAGACAGCTTCCTCAGACTGCGAGTTCAGCAAGGAGGCTGCTCTGGTTTATTTTATTCTTTAGAATTGGAATTCATACCAAAGGACCAGAAATCAAGCAATCAAAAAGCTGATCTTTACTTTAATGTAGAAGGAATTTCTCTTGTAATCGACAATCAATCCTATACCTACCTTAATGGGACAAAATTAGATTACTCAGAAGATTTAATGGGTGGAGGATTTCGCTTCCAAAATCCTCATGCAGCTAAAACTTGCAGATGCGGTTTGTCTTTTGAAATAGATAAGTAACAAATTTGTCTAGGCTATTCTTACATACCGCTACGATAGCTATGCCCTAATACTTCAACATTTAGTAAACTTGACACTTGGGGAAAAGATTGTATAGTATTAGAATTTGTCTGCTATTGTAGATGCTCCTTACAAAGAAGAGGACCTAATTGTACTCATAAGTAAACTATGCCTACTATTCAGCAACTTATTCGCAGTGAACGCTTTAAACTGCAAAAGAAAACTAAATCCCCTGCACTTAAAGAATGTCCTCAACGCCGTGGCGTTTGCACTAGAGTATATACAACTACTCCCAAAAAACCTAATTCTGCTCTCCGAAAAGTTGCTAGGGTTCGCTTAACTTCAGGATTTGAAGTGACCGCTTACATCCCAGGTATTGGACACAACCTACAAGAGCATTCTGTAGTTTTGATCCGTGGCGGTAGGGTAAAAGACTTACCAGGTGTCAGATATCATATTGTGCGTGGAACTCTTGATACAACTGGAGTTAAAGACAGAAAGCAGGGTCGTTCTAAGTATGGAACAAAGCGTCCTAAGTAAGCTTTTAACCTGTTTTCTTTATTTCAGTATCAGTTGAATTAACAAAGACCGATTCTTTAATTAATTCTAGATGTAAAAAATTAACTGAAAGTGCTTTTTGTCATAAGACAAAGCCCTGTCTGCTGTCAGAGTATTGATAATTTTAACTTCTAGCTGATCATCTCCCTTAAGAAAAACCAAAACTGATAGTCCATATACAATCAAGTACAGATAAATATAAACCATGTCTCGTCGTTCAACACGAAAAAAACGTCCAGTTCCACCAGACCCTTTATACAATAGCCGTCTACTCAATATGACTATTAGACAGGTTATGAAGTCTGGTAAAAATTCCCTTGCATCTCGCATTGTCTATGATGCCTTATCCATCATTGGAGAAAGAACAGGAAAAGAACCACTAGAAGTATTTGAGCAAGCAATGAAAAATCTTACTCCCCTAGTGGAAGTAAAAGCTCGTAGAGTTGGTGGTGCCACCTATCAAGTACCAATGGAGGTTAAGCCAAGTAGAGGGACGGCATTAGCTTTACGCTGGTTAATTCAATACTCTCGCTCTAGAGGTGGTAGAACCATGGCAAGCCGTTTAGCAAATGAAATCATGGACGCAGCCAATGAAACAGGAGGCGCAATGAAAAAACGGGAAGAAACCCATCGTATGGCTGAAGCGAACAAGGCTTTTGCCCACTATCGCTACTAACTTAAAAAGGGATTTCTGGCTGAGCTTTTAGGTTTAGAAAATAACTGATTCAAGACAATCAACAGAGAAATTTCCACTGCTGAACTTAACCTCAGATTAGTGAAAAGTATAGAATTGTAAATAGTGTAAAAAATAGTCAATTTCCATTTGATTTTTCCATACACAAGGAGGTGTCTGTGGCACGGACTATCCCCCTAGAAAGGGTGCGAAACATCGGTATCGCTGCCCATATAGATGCGGGTAAAACAACAACAACTGAGCGTATCCTCTACTACACTGGCATTGCTCACAAAATGGGTGAGGTCCATGAGGGTGCAGCCATCACAGATTGGATGGAGCAAGAAAAAGAAAGAGGAATCACAATTACTGCTGCTGCTATCAGCACAAGTTGGCGAGACCATAAAATTAATATCATTGACACTCCAGGACACGTTGACTTCACAATTGAAGTAGAGCGTTCTATGCGGGTGCTTGATGGTGTAATTGCCGTGTTTTGTTCAGTTGGTGGGGTTCAACCTCAATCAGAGACTGTTTGGAGACAGGCAGACCGCTATAAAGTACCCCGTATTGCCTTTGTCAACAAAATGGATCGAACGGGAGCTAACTTTTTTAAAGTATATGAACAAATCAAAGACCGTTTAAGGGCCAATCCTGTTCCCATTCAAATTCCTATTGGCAGTGAAAATGAATTCCAGGGAATTGTGGATTTAGTCAAAATGCGTGCCAAGATTTATAAGGATGACCTGGGAAAAGAGATTGAGGATAGGGAAATTCCCGAGAAATTCCAGGAATTAGCAGCCGAGTATCGTGCCAAGTTAATTGAAGCAGTAGCGGAAACTGACGAAGAACTCCTCGAAAAATTTATGATGGAAGAGGCGTTTACTGAAGAGGAAATCCAAACTGCATTACGCAGAGGCACAGTCCAAGGCTCAATTATGCCGATGCTTTGTGGTTCTGCATTTAAAAACAAAGGAGTTCAATTACTTCTTGATGCAGTAGTAGATTATTTGCCTGCTCCCACGGAAGTACCAGCAATTAAGGGGACTTTACCTGATGGTACAGAAGCAGAAAGAAAATCCGATGACGCAGAGCCATTTTCCGCCCTAGCTTTTAAGATTGCTACAGATAAGTTTGGTCGTTTGACTTTCATAAGGGTTTATTCAGGAGTCTTATCCAAAGGTAGTTATGTTTATAACGCTACTAAGGATAAGAAAGAACGTATTTCCCGTTTAGTAGTTCTCAAGTCTAACGAACGGATAGAGGTAGATGAACTTAGAGCAGGGGATTTAGGTGCTGCTGTTGGCTTAAAGTTGGCAGCAACGGGAGATACTCTTTGTGATGAGGATAATCCAATTATTTTGGAATCTTTGTTTATCCCCGAACCAGTAATTTCTGTAGCGGTAGAGCCTGAAACCAAAAGTGATGTGGAAAAATTATCCAAAGCATTACAAGCTCTATCTGATGAAGACCCTACTTTTCGTGTCAGTACCAATCCTGAAACCAACCAAACTGTAATTGCGGGGATGGGAGAACTCCATTTAGAGATTCTAGTAGATAGAATGCTGAGAGAGTTTAACGTGAAAGCGACGGTAGGGAAACCTCAGGTTGCTTATCGCGAAACTATCCGCAAACCCAGTGATGCAGAAGGTAAATGGATTAAACAAAGTGGTGGGAAGGGTCAATACGGTCATGCTGTAATTAAACTTGAGCCTGGAAAGCCTGGTAGCGGTTTTGAATTTGTCTCCAAGATAGTAGGGGGTGCTATTCCCAAAGAATATATCCCTGCTGTGGAACAAGGAGTTAAAGAAGCTTGTGAATCTGGGGTAATCGCAGGTTATCCTTTGATTGATGTCAAGGTAACTTTGGTAGATGGTTCTTATCACGATGTGGACTCCAACGAGATGGCATTTAAGCTGGCTGGTAAAATGGCAATCAGGGCTGCGACCAAGAAAGCATCTCCTGTATTATTAGAACCGATGATGAAGGTCGAGGTAGAAGTCCCCGAAGAATTTTTAGGAGATGCTATGGGGGACTTAAACTCTCGTCGCGGTAATATCGAAGGTATGAACTCTGAAGATGGTCAATCCAAGGTAGCTGCTAAAGTACCTTTAGCAGAGATGTTTGGTTACGCCACAGATATTCGCTCCAAAACCCAAGGACGCGGTATATTTTCTATGGAGTTTAGTGAATATAATGAAGTACCTCGCAATGTAGCTGAGGACATCATTAACAAAAACCAAGGGAACGCATAGTTAAAATAAGGAATAAATATTCATGGCACGCGCAAAGTTTGAACGTACTAAAGAACACGCTAACATCGGCACTATTGGTCACGTTGACCACGGTAAAACTACCCTCACAGCAGCAATTACTATGACTTTGGCTGCTCAAGGGAAAGCTAAAGCTAGAAAATATGATGAAATTGATGCTGCTCCTGAAGAAAAAGCACGGGGTATTACAATCAATACTGCTCACGTAGAGTATGAAACTGAAAAGCGCCACTACGCTCACGTAGATTGCCCTGGTCACGCTGACTATGTGAAAAACATGATTACTGGTGCAGCACAAATGGACGGTGGAATTCTAGTTGTGTCTGCTGCTGATGGGCCTATGCCTCAAACTCGCGAACACATCCTCCTTGCTAAACAAGTAGGCGTTCCCAGCTTGGTAGTGTTTATGAACAAACAAGATCAAGTGGATGATGAAGAGCTACTAGAACTTGTAGAATTAGAAATTCGCGAACTGTTGAGTGAATATGACTTCCCTGGTGATGATATTCCTATTGTTTCCGGTTCTGCTCTACTAGCTTTAGAAGCTGTAACGGAAAACCCTAATATTAAGGCTGGAGACAATGAGTGGGTTGATAAAATTCTGGAATTAATGGAAAGTGTTGACTCTTACATCCCTACTCCCGAACGAGAAGTTGATAAGCCTTTCTTGATGGCAGTAGAAGACGTATTCTCCATTACTGGTCGTGGTACTGTAGCTACTGGTCGGATCGAACGGGGTAAGATCAAAGTTGGTGAAACTGTTGAAATCGTTGGTATTAAAGATACACAAACTACTACTGTCACTGGGGTAGAAATGTTCCAGAAAACTTTGGACGAAGGTATGGCAGGGGATAATGTGGGTCTGCTACTCCGTGGTGTTGACAAGGAAGCTATTCAACGAGGAATGGTACTTGCTAAACCCAAATCGATCACTCCTCATACCGAGTTTGAAGGGGAAGTGTACGTTCTGACAAAAGAAGAAGGTGGTCGTCACACTCCTTTCTTCAAGAACTATCGCCCTCAGTTCTATGTTCGTACTACTGACGTAACTGGCACAATCACTGACTATACTGCCGATGATGGTAGCGCGGTAGAAATGGTGATGCCTGGCGATCGCATTAAAATGACTGTAAAACTCATTAACCCCATCGCCATCGAACAAGGAATGCGGTTTGCAATTCGTGAAGGTGGTCGTACTATTGGTGCTGGTGTAGTCGCTAAGATTCTTAAGTAGCACGTAGAATGAACTAAAAGAGAGTAGATTGAGTCACTCAATCTACTCCTTAATTTTGTCTAAATATATCTTCGTACCTTGACAACTGAAAATTATGGCAACTATTCAACAACAGAAAATTCGCATTCGCTTGAAAGCTTTTGACCGACGCTTACTCGATACATCTTGTGAAAAAATTGTCGATACGGCAAATAGAACTAATGCTACTGCTATTGGTCCAATTCCACTACCGACTAAAAGAAAAATTTATTGTGTTTTGCGATCGCCTCACGTAGATAAGGACTCTCGTGAACATTTTGAAACTCGTACCCATCGTCGAATTATTGATATTTACCAGCCTTCCTCTAAAACTATTGATGCTTTGATGAAATTAGATTTACCTGCTGGAGTAGATATCGAAGTTAAGTTATAAGATTCGGGAGTTTGGAGTGTCGAACTAACCTTAATTCAGCAACTTCGATTCTTGTTTAAGGATGATTGCGATCTCGGTTATGTTGAAATCGCAGAATAATCTGTTGTTTAAAAAATGGATAATTACCTAGATAATTATCCATTATCAATTGTCAATTATCTATTAATAAGTTACCAACCAGTCACAGCGTAAGTATTAGTTATTATTTCTTTTGTGGAAGAGACGGAAGAATCTTCCACTACACGAGCTTCTGCACAAAAAGTAGCAGTGTTAAAACCGCCGAATCTCTGGACAGTGCTACTGCGAAGCCTTAGATTAGGGTTAACAAACCAAAAACGCTCCACAATACTCATGGTTTCATACTCAGTAATTAAAACTAATCCGTCTTCTTCGTCCATTTCGTATAACCCTGCGACAGGAACTATCTCCGCATAGCCCCTTTCTCTCAATAGCTTACCCTTTCTCAGATTATCAGCATCAGGAATTAGAGCAAAGACGGTTGTCCCTTTGTGATCTTCATTCTCTTTGTCCCATGCCATTGAGCCATCCCAGCTAACAAACGCCCCTCCCATAGCTAAACCAGGATCGGTATCGTGCATCTGGCAAATTTCCACAATTCTAGAGTCTTCTCCATTGAGATACTCTACATTAATATCTGAACCACCACTTTCTGCTCTTCTAAATGGTAAGTGATGAGTGGTACGCTGCGATCGCCACTGACCGGCGCTGCGTTGAAAAAACTCCATGGCATCTTTGATTCTATCCATTCTTATTAGTCCTGTTTGTTACTTTCGCCAGATCAATATATTGATTATTGTGCCAGATTTAGGCTTTATAGCAATTTATCCAATTTTTTCCGCATCAAATTACACCAAATACTATAGTGATTCATAATATTAATAGTTAAGTTTTATTGCATAGATTTTTTATAGCTTGACAATATAGACATTTTATTATTTAGGTGTTAGATTTATTAAAAATAAAACAGCAAAAGCAGAAGCACTAAGCTTCAGCCCTGTTTTAATCACACACGCTTAGGAGTAAAATTATGGACATACCTGCGCAATTAACTTTAGAGCAACAATTCAAGCTACAAGTTCTCAAAGAACAAGTACAAGGATTAACTAAAGAACAAGCTCAAGAATATCTATTAGAGGTATTCCGTCAAATGATGGTGAAAGACAATTTAGTTAAGCATCTACTTAAGAATAATGCCTAAAAAGCAAGTAGAGTGAAGTTTAACGTATAACGAAGAGATTATAAAGGGAAAAAAAGCCTAGTCTGAGACTAAGCAATATCTAAACTTGGGAATGACGCTAAATCAAACTCTTCCTATTCTAACTTCACTCTTAACTAAATTCATAGGTAGCAAGGCTCTAATTGCAAGGAATTGTTACCTATAAAAACTGTTGGTAAATTAGCATTAAGCAGTATTTATCTTATCTTTCGCTCATTTTTGAGCAGAGTTGGGAATAAATCAAGTAGTAACTGGGAGCGCATAAATGGTTTCTGGGAGCTTCATCAGTTCGAGGATG
>JASJEK010000001.1 GCA_030064915.1 Xenococcaceae cyanobacterium MO_234.B1 | reverse complement strand
GCTATTTTCTGGGCCTTATTTATTGTTTCTCCTCTTACTATTCTGTGTGATTATTTGTGGTCTGCGCCTAGGTTTATCTGGAATAAGACAGTAATCAGTCATCCGTAGGGGCTAACGGCTGTTCGCCCTTACCTCAGTTATTTTAATCACCAATCCCCAATAAAGTTATCCACACAGGTATTCAGATATGAAGTTAATCAAAATATGGTTGCTAGTTGCGATCGCAGTTTTTAGTTTTAATATTCAACCAGCACAAGCTTTTTGTGGTTTTTATGTAGCCAAAGCTGATAGCGATCTTTACAATCAAGCTTCTCAAGTTATTATTGCTAGAGATGGACAAAGAACTGTCTTAACTATGGCAAATGATTATCAAGGAGATGTCAAGGATTTTGCCCTGGTTGTTCCTGTTCCTGTTATCTTGAAAGCAGAACAAGTCCATGTCAATGAAGCCAAAATTATTAAAAGACTGGATGATTTTAGCGCACCGAGATTAGTAGAATATTTTGACCCTGACCCCTGTCAAGTGTATAGGATACAAGAAGACGCAGAAATGTCCTCAGCACCATTTCCCCAAGCTGCTGCAAGAAGGGAATTTAAAGCTGATTTAGGGGTAACTGTAGAGGAAGAATTTTCTGTTGGAGAATACGATATTGTTATTCTTAGTGCCAAAGAATCTGACGGTTTAGAGACTTGGCTAATTCAGAATGGTTACAAAATTCCTAGGGGTGCCAAGGAATTATTACAACCTTATATTAAGCAAAAGCTTAAATTCTTTGTTGCCAAAGTCAATCTTGAAGAGTACGACAGTCAAGGGTTTAACAAGCTAAGACCAATTTCTATGGCCTATGAATCTCCTAAGTTTATGCTACCAATTCGCTTAGGAATGATGAATGCTCAAGGCGATCAAGATTTAATAGTTTATCTCCTATCTCCTAAAGGTCAAGTAGAACTTACTAACTATCGCACAGTGAAAGTTCCTTCCAATGTAGATATTCCCGAATTTGTCCAAAAGGAATTTAAAGATTTCTACACTACCATGTTCCAGAAATCCTATGAAAAGGAGAATAAACAAGTAGCATTCTTAGAATACGCTTGGGATATGGGTAGTTGCGATCCTTGTTCCGCACAGCCTCTTAATCCAGAAGAATTAAAACAAGCTGGGGTATTCTGGCTCGATTATCCCACTCCCATACCTGGGCCTAGAGTTTTTCGTGGTAGCAGCAATGTCTTTATCACTCGGCTTCATGTACGCTATACCCGTGATAAATTTCCCGAAGATTTGCGTTTCCAAGAAACAGGAAACCGTCAACTATTTCAGGGGCGTTATGTAATTCGCCATCCCTATCGCGAAAAAATTACCTGTAATGCTGCCCAAAAATATAAACAATCAGTAAAAGAACGACAGGAAAAAGAAGCACAAACTTTAGTTACTCTTACAGGATGGGATATTAACAATATTCGGGCAAAAATCAACTTTGTAGAAGCTAAACCTGTCCTCTGGTGGCGCAATCTTTGGAATTAATCTCGTAGGCTGGGCATTGCCCACCCTACTCCCATTACTTGTGAATTCAATTAAAATCATGAGTAAATAGCCTAATATCTAGTTGATTTTTCCCTACAATAAAAAGAGAACCCATAATAAAAGCTCTCTTCAAAAAAATAAAACTCTGGTAGGATTATAATGAAATGTCTAATACAGATACAAGATGGGAGCAAGCCTTATTAAACAAAGTAACTAGCAATGGCGAAAGAATTGCTGTCATTGAAAGGGATATTAAAGATATTAAAGACACAGTATCAAACTTGGATAACCGATTATCTAGTGTAGAAAAATTAATCAATGATGTCAGAAAAATTCTTAAGTGGATTGTTGGGGGTATAGGAGCAATAATCCTTTCTTTAATCGCTAACTTTATCTATGAAAATTTCATCTAAATTCAAAGTTAATTCTGTACCAGAGTAAAACATTCTCTAAGTTTAATAATCAGGAAACCAATCACTATCAAGAGCCTTTTCAAGAAAGATACAAGCATCTTGCTGCAAAGGAAATAACTTAGAAACGGATTTAACCGCTACGGGATAAGCTTTATCATACATTGCAGGTAGCTCTTTTCTTAAACTAGGACTATCCTCTAAGCGATTTTCAATTTGAAAACGAAAGTTAACAATTTCCGAAGCCCAATGATTGCCACATCGTTTCTTTTCTGCTTCCCAGTAAGACAATTTCAGAAGATGCTCTAAAAGACGAGTTAAAAGACTAATCAAAGCTCGTCTTTCACTTTTCCCCATACTGTCAATTTCTTCGATTAAATTATCCCAGTCTATAACATTAAATCTTCTATCCTTGAGAGCTAAAACTGTTTCTTGAATCCACTGATGATAATCGGTATCGTAGGGCGTAAGTGACATTACAATTAACCTCTTAACCCAGAAATATTAGTATTACTCATATTTTGCACCTATTTCATCACCAAGAAATAAATTTCTTGGCTAATAGCAAAAGTCCTCTTAAGAGGACTAAACCCTTCCCAACCAAAAAACTTTTTCAGCAAACCCTATTTATTTCTGGTAAATAGTCAGGGTTAAGGACTTGAGTAGGGGTAAAAAGAGACTCAGAGGGAAAAGTATCAAGAGGTAGCCCTGTTTCATCACTGGCTTGCTCTCTCGCATCTTGGTAACATTCAGTAAAAACTTGCTCAAAACACCGCTTAAGACTAGGACTATCTCGAAAAGTTTTTTTTAGCCTGCGTCGATGTTCTCTGATACTGGCTTTCCAGCTATTGCTTTGCTTTGATGGTTGATATTGGTATTTGAGTAAGTGTAGCAATAGTATCACTAAATTACTCTCTACTGAGCGTTTCTCCCTTTTGCCCATATCTTCGATTTCTTCCACCAAATTAACTGTATCTATTTCGGAAAATTTACCTTCCTGTATTAATTTGGCAGTATTTTTCAACCAGAGATAATAATCTTGGTCGTAGAGACTACTAGTATTGGTATTTGATGGCAATTGAGCAGTCATAATTTGAGATACCAGTCAAAATTAGCCAAGGTGAAGAACTTGTCTTTAGTTTACCGTTTTCCATAATTTACCAAAAAATAGCGATCGCCTAGAGCCTACCCAGGGCGCGAGAGAGGTTCACTCGTTCCTCGTGGACAGGCGAAGCCTGGCGCTGCGCGATCGCCCTAAAATAAGAGCGATCGCATAAATAACTAAAACATCAATATCTAGACCTTTTGTTCTTCTCTTGCTAAAAATTTCTCTAACTCAGTAAGAGCATCTGCATCTACTTTGGTTTGCATGGGGCAGAATTTAGGTCCACACATGGAGCAGAATTCCGCAGTCTTATAGATATCGGCTGGTAAGGTTTCGTCATGGTATTCTCTAGCTCTTTCAGGATCGAGAGACAATTCAAATTGACGCTCCCAATCGAAGTTATAGCGAGCATGAGAAAGTTCATCATCCCGATCTCTAGCTCCAGGGCGATGACGAGCAATATCCGCAGCATGAGCTGCAATTTTATAAGCAATTAAGCCATTACGGACATCTTCGGCATTGGGTAAGCCTAAATGTTCCTTAGGAGTTACATAACACAGCATTGCTGTCCCATACCAACCAGCCATGGCAGCACCGATCGCCGAAGTAATATGGTCGTAACCAGGTGCAATATCTGTTACCAAAGGACCAAGAACATAGAAAGGTGCTTCGCTGCACTCTTCCATCTGTTTCTTGACATTAAACTCAATCTGATCCATTGGAACATGACCGGGTCCTTCTACCATAACTTGTACATCATGTTCCCAAGCGCGACGAGTTAACTGTCCTAAAGTTTTTAACTCTGCTAGTTGGGCTTCATCAGAAGCATCGTGGGTACAACCAGGACGTAATGAATCCCCTAAACTGAAGGAAACATCGTATTTCTTAAAGATTTCGATAATCTCATCAAAATGAGTGTAGAGAGGATTTTGCTTGTGATGATGTAACATCCAGCGAGCAATAATACCACCACCACGGGACACAATACCAGTGATGCGATTTTTCACCAAGGGCAAGTATTCAATTAAAATACCTGCGTGAATGGTCATATAATCTACACCCTGTTGGGCGTGTTTCTCAATGATATGTAAGAAATCATCAGGAGTAAGATTCTCAATTTTACCGTGGACGCTTTCTAAAGCTTGGTAAATGGGAACAGTACCAATGGGTATAGGGGAATCATTAATAATTGCAGTACGAATTTGATCCAGATTTCCTCCTCCAGTTGATAAATCCATTAGTGTATCCGCACCATATTTAACCGCTAGGTGAAGTTTAGCCAATTCCTCACTAATATCAGAAGAATTAGGAGAAGCGCCAATATTAGCGTTAACTTTACACTTAGATGCGATACCAATACACATTGGCTCTAAGTTAGTGTGATTGATGTTAGCAGGGATAATCATGCGCCCCCGTGCTACTTCATCACGAATTAAATCTACAGGGAGGTTTTCTCTGGTTGCAACATAGTGCATCTCTTCGGTAATTACTCCCTGACGGGCATAGTGCATCTGAGAGACATTACTTTGTCCCCGTCGCTTGGCAACCCATTCTTTTCTCATATCGTTTCCTCAATAAACAGCTTCCCTACGCTGGTGCTAACCAGTCCAGGTTCTAAGGGTTTATCTCAGCCTGAAGCATTAGGCACCCCTAGCTATGGTGGATTGTAGCACTAATTAAGAAAAGATAAGCGCAAATGTTAGATAGTAAAACCAACTACTAACTACGATCATCAGAGGCACCACAAAACTGGCTATACCTTCTGGTAAATTGACAATCTGAGTATAACCAGTATAGAGAGTCAAAAGGCAGTAAAAACCGCCGAAAATCAGGAAAGATATCACTAAAATGAGTTGTGGAATCGAGATAAGTCCCATTAGCAAGAGGGATAAACCCAAGGGTAAGAGAGATGTACCAGCAATAAAAGCATCTGCGATGAAGTTGCCAGAGTTACCCATCAACAGCCTGACAATTCCCCCCATAAAAGTTAAAACTAAAAAGGGAATAGCATTGAGAAATAGTACATATCCCCAATGAGGATTTTTAAATTCCCAAAAATGATAGGTAGCGCTCGCAGCACAGAGATCAAACAAGAAACCATAGGCAATTCCTACTCCTAAAGCTTGAGTATCAGAAAGACGAACAAAAGCAGGATGCAGTTTCCCCTGAGGACGTAAGAGATAGATATTCGCAGTCTTAAAACTATTTTGTAAAGCTTTTAAACATCCCCCGACAAGATGGTCTAATTGCCAATTAGCTCTAGTTAAAGTGCTAATATTTTGCTTTACCAGAAGATAAGCATTTTGATTGCCTTCTGCGATAAATAAGTCTCCTGCAATTTGTAAATCTTCGATCGCCGATAAAGTTTCTTTGGTATCCCGATAAGCTATACCTCGATAATAATAAGCTTGGGCATAGTGAGGTTCTTGACGAATTGCCTCACTGTAGGAGTCAATTGCCCCTTGAACATAACCCAAACTATAGCGGGCTCTTCCTTGATAATAAAAAGCTTTGGCAATAGAGGGATTAATTTTAATTATCTGATAACAATCATCTAAAATTCCTTGGTGATTTCCCAGCTTATAGTACATTTCACAACGCTTAAGATAGGCATCAATAAAGTAAGGCTCAATGTTGATGGCTTTGGTATATTCAGCGATCGCTTTTTGATATTGTTTATTTTGGGATTTTTTTAATCCTTGATTGTAAAATTTTTTGGCTTGACCCTCAGAACCAGATTCCCGCTGATTTTTAACAGTAGTTTTTTGACTTCTATTGAGGTTGTAATTGTAGCGAGGGACGTGATAATCAAAATCGTAACTACGACGTTTTTTCTCGTCTGATAATACTTCGTAGGCTTGAGAGATTTGCTGAAATTTTTCTGTAGTTTCAGTATTATTCGGATTCACATCGGGATGATATTTACGAGCCAAACGACGAAATGCGGTTTTAATATCTTCTAACGTTGCGTCTGGCGATAATTGTAAAATAGAGTAGTAATCCTGAGACTGTCCCATCATTTTTATAATTTATTTATAATTTATCCCCATCTTATATTTAAGAGAGTCTTAAGGAATTTTAGTACTTCAGTTAGAATATTTGAAGCTTACTAGTCATTCTGAGTAAAAATACTCAAAAAAGTCAACGGTGATAATTCTTGACTCTCTGAAGTTGCTTACAAGAAATGATAATTGCTGTTAAGCTAACTTATCTAGCATTTTTTTGCTAAAAAAATTGCTAAAACACTACTGTAACGCCATATTCTCGGCTCTATGCGGATTTTTTTAACTGTTTGGATTGGACAAGTCATCTCTCTTTTCGGCTCTAAGCTATCAGAGTTTGCTTTAGGTTTTTGGATGTTGGAACAAACCTATAGAGACACTGGTAGAATTAGCCAATTTGCCCTCATTATTTTCCTAATTTATCTGCCAAAAGTTATTGTATCTCCCATAGCAGGAGTGCTTATTGACCGTTGGAACCGTCGTTCTGCGATGATTCTCAGCGATGGTGCTACATGTATTGTGACTTTGATTATTATGCTCCTAGCACTATCAGATAAGTTAGCAGTCTGGCACATCTATTTAGCCGTAACTATTACCTCTACTTTTAATGCTTTTCAACTTCCTGCTTATACAGCAGCGATCGCCCAATTAGTTCCTCCTAAACAATATAGCCGAGCCAATGGCATGGTACAAGTCTCTAGTGGAATAGCGAAAATTGCTTCTCCTTTAGTTGCAGGAATCTTAATGAAGCTAATTGCTTTAGAAGGGATTTTAACTATTGATTTAATCACCTTTTTCATTGCTATTTTCACTTTAATTAGTGTCCGTTTCCCCACCGTCAAGAGAATGAGGAAACGCCGACAAGTAACAATGGAGGGCTTGTTGACAGAGACAATATTAGGTTGGAAATATATCGCCGTTAAACCTGGTTTATTAAAACTACTAAGTTTTATTGCTATTAGTTACTTCAGCAATGGAATGCTTGAAGTTATCCTTTGGCCCCTACTTTACCAACCCAATTCTACAGAAAGATTAGGCACAATCTTATCTATTGGCGGTTTTGGTATTTTAGTCGGTAGTGTTTTAATTAGTGTCTGGGGAGGAGCCAAAAACCGTGTTAAAACTATTATGACTTGTGTTGCTATTCAAGGAATCGTAATCTTAACTGCCAGCTTTAAAATCTCCCTTGTTATAATGGCGCTCGGAATTTTTGTGTATCTATTTTGTCACCCAATTATTATTAGTTCTAATCAAGCAATTTGGCAAAGTAAAGTTCCCTCTCGTCTTCAGGGTAGAGTATTTTCTTTACAGCAAAGTTTAGAAAGAGGTTTAGCTATTTGTGCCTATTCTATCGCTGGACCTTTAGTAGATGGCGTATTAAATCCTTTAATGGCAGAAAATGGATTACTAGCTAATACTATTGGTAAATTTATCGGTGGAGAAATCGGGCAAAATCAAGGTATTGCCCTTTTATTACTCTTACTAGGAATTTTAAACCTATTAACAGTTATTCTGGCTTACCAAGAACCCCGTCTGCGCTTTTTAGAAAAAGAATTACCCGATCGCAATCTATCTTCTCTCGATTTAAGTTCTGTTAAATCCAGTTAGTTTGTATCATGAATCGGCGATCGCTATCTCACTTAGATTATAATGCCTATCTGACTCATAAGTATTGGATGGAACAGGCGATCGCTTTAGCAGAACAAGCAGGAAACAGGGGAGATGTACCCGTAGGTGCAATAATTACGGATCAATTAGGTAATTTAATGGCAGCAGCAGCAAATAGTAAAGAACAAACCCAAGATGCTACTGCTCACGCAGAAATCCTCGCTATTAGTCAGGCAAACCAAAAAAAGCACAATTGGCATTTAGATGATTGCATCCTTTATGTCACTCTCGAACCCTGTCCCATGTGCGCTGGTGCGATTATTCAAGCTAGGATATCTCTACTTGTATATGGCACTGATGACCCAAAAACAGGTGCAATTTTCACCGTCATTAACCTCCCCCATAGTTCCGCTTCTAACCATTCCTTAAAAGTTATCGCAGGAGTCGAAGAGTCTCAATGTCGTAAGCAACTACAAGACTGGTTTACTCAGAAAAGAACTTTATAGCAGTTTTTGTTAAAGTATCATACACTTCGATATTCTGAACTCCGAACTAACCTTACCTAGATAGGTAATCTTTCTATATCTTTATTACTGCCAATTACTACCATAATTGAACCCTTATCAAGTTTGTGTTGAGGTAGAGGATTAGTGATAAATTTTTCTCCATTCCCCACTGCTAAAACATTAACTCCGTAGCGTCCTCGCAATTCTAACTGAGCTAATGTCTTACCATGAAATTCCTCTGGAACTAACACTTCAACAATACTATTTTCAGTATCTAACTCAAAACGATCTAAAAAAGCTGGCTTTGTTAAAGTTACAGCAAGAGTGCAACCAGCTTCATGTTCTGGGAAGACCACATGGTCTGCTCCTACACGCTTTAAAAGTTTACCGTGAATTTCTGATGATGCTTTCGCAACTACGTACTTAACTCCAGCTTCCTTCACATTAAGAGTAGTAATGATACTTTCTTGTAAATAGTTACCAATAGCAACAATTACCGTATCCATTTCAAAGATACCAGCTTCTCTCAAGGCTTCTGGGTCTGTTGAATCAAGTTGAATAGCGTGAGAAGCAATCTTTTGACTAAGAGCTTGAGCAACTAATTTCTCCTCAATATCTGTACCCATTACTTCATAACCCATCTTATGAAGAGTACCACATACTGCTCTCCCAAAACGACCTAAACCAATCACCGCAAACTGACGACTTTCTCGACGCAAATTAGTCAAAAATTTAAGTGATTTCAAATCCACCTTTTCCCTCACTGAATAAATGATATTGTTACTCGAGCTTTGATTCCTTATAAAAAACTTGATTTAATTTTAGTTGATAGGCTAACTGTCACACGCTATTGTAACTATGTTATTGTAACTATGTTATGTAGGTAAATCTTAATTTAAACTTGCTCATAGTGGACCACTAGCCCACCAGTAAATTTTCTTCTGGATAGTGCAAAGAACTGGGACGAATCTCCCCCATAATAGCAGCTATTACCATCAAAATACTCACTCTGCCAATATACATAGCAAAAACTAAAATTACTTTTGCAAAAGTAGAAAGACTTGCTGTAATTCCCATAGATAAACCTACAGTTGCAAAAGCTGAAATCACTTCAAACAATATTTCAATAAAATCAAGTTGTGTTTCTACTAAAGAAATTAAAGTTGTACAAAAAACAATAGAAGCTGCTGTCCCAAATACAACAGCAACTGCTTTCAATATTAAATTATATGACACTTCTCTCTGATATAAGATAACCGTATCTTTTCCTTCTAAAGCTGATTTAGTACAATTAAACAAAATACGTAATGTGGTAGTTTTTATCCCTCCTCCCGTACCGCTCGGACTAGCTCCAATAAACATTAATCCCATAGTAATAAACAGTCCAGCAGTAGTCATTTCACCAATATCAATCGTATTAAAGCCTGCGGTTCTAGTGGTCATTGATTGAAACCAAGATGTTAAAAACTTATCTTCTATCGTCAAGTTTTTTAGAGTTTCTGGCTCATTAATTTCTATCAAGAAAAAAGCGATAGTTCCTATTACTAGTAGAAATAATGTTGTACTTGCAACTACTTTAAAATTTAAAGAGAAACAAAATTTTTCTTTTTTTCCTTTGATTAAATTAGAAAACCACAAATACATTTCAATGATTACTTGATAGCCAATACCACCAAAAATTACTAACCCTGAAATTACGATATTTACGATCCAGGAAGAATGATAACTAACAAGACTATCAGAAAATAAACTAAACCCTGCATTATTCCAAGCACTCACACTATGAAAAATCGATAACCACAATCCTTGAGCAAGACCAAATTTAGCAGCAAAAACCTGTAGTAATAAAAAAATACCCGTAATTTCAAAAATAAGAGTAGTAGCAATAATTGATTTGACTAAATTATTACTTCCTTGTAATAATGGTCGATCAAAAGATTCTTGAATAGCAATTTTTCGTCTAAGATCAAATTTTCTTCCTAAGAGTAACATCAGAAAAGTAGAACACATCATATAACCGAATCCTCCTACTTGTATTAGTACAAGAATGATTAGCTGTCCCCAAAAAGAGAAATAACTCCCCGTATCGACTACGGCTAAACCAGTTACACAAACAGCAGAAGTTGCAGTAAATAGTGCCACAATGGGATTATTCCAAGAACCATCGTGGGTAGCAAATGGCATGATTAGTAATATAGTTCCTGCCATAATTAAAGCTAAAAATCCAAGGCAAATTGTTCGAGCAATAGTCATTAAAAAAATTTACATTAAATAAAACAAGCTATTCCTAAGAATATATATTAATTAGAGCGTTGTTGAATATGTAATGGTAAAGGCTGTTAAGCTTAGACACATCTAAGTTGCATCTTTTTTAAATAGGAGAAAGAACTTAAAAACTTCTCTCCCCCTGCTCCCCTGCTCCCCCTCTGCCTTAACCCAGAATGAAACAGCCCTGACCTTAGAGCCCTTGCTTGTCTCAACACGTAACGGAAGTTAACCGAACAGTATTGGGGGGCATGGCTGCTTTCAGCAGTGCTGCGAAGCAACGCCCCTAAAGTTGTTGAACTCACCTATTGTTATCTTCTATGCCATCATTACCCATTTAGCATTACCTTAATTAGAGTCCCTTTTACTGGTTACTTGAATAACCCATTTCATTAAATCTTGCCACTCAACAGAATTAGTTAAAGAATAAGCATCAAACTCAACACCCCAATTTTGAGAAAATTCGGCAAAACTTTCTACCCAGTTAATTGTGGTCTCTGTGGGAGAAAAAGGTCTATATTGCCAAGATTTACGGAGATATTCTACCATTTCCACAGGATGTTTTGTGTAGTGCAAGTACCAGGCAATCCATACCATTGTCCCATAGCGCACAGAATACTCCATTAACCTAACTTTTTCTGGTAAATTGGGCTGTTGGAAAAAATGCTCTGTAACTTTGGTAAGAGAACGAGCTTGGGGTAATCCTTTATACATAGCACTCTCTGGATGTTGTCGATAACAGACTGTAATTTCTTTCAACCAAGTGGCTCGACAACCTTTAAGAGCCATCCTCAAAATTAGCTCTGTATCCTCAGCAGGAGGAAACTGCGGATCAAAACCATCTACATACTCTAGCCATTCACGACGAAACATCATAGCACTGGGTAAGACAGGTTTCCAACGTAACCAATCTTCTAAGTCCAATTTGGGAACATTCTCCCAAGGACGAACATCCAATAGTTTATTGCCTTGAGAATCTACTCTTTGCCATCCACTATGAACAATGCCTAAACTGGGGTCTTGACGAAACAGGTCAGCTTGAGCAGATAGTTTACCAGGCAAAAAGTAATCATCTGCATCGAGAAATGCAATTAATTCTCCCCTGGCTTGAGCAATACCATGATTGCGAGCAGCAGCAACTCCTTGATTTTGTTGGGGAATGTAACGAATTTTGTGCTGATAAGGCTCTAAAACTTCTTTAGTGTTGTCGGTAGAGCCATCGTCAATAATCACTATTTCGTAATCACAATCTTGTTGCTGTAAAACACTTTCTACTGCTTCTGAAATATACAGTTCGCAATTATACGCAGGAATTACCACACTGATTAACGGTGCTGAAATTTGCATAATATTTAATCGCTCAACATAGATAGTATTAGTCAATTAGTCTGAATCTGCAATATTGTTAGAGAAGCTGTCAGAAATCATATTACTAACCTTCGAGGCATCGAGAAGGGGCTGTCTTCTGGGGTTTCCCCAGACGGGGGACTTGAATTGGCGAGGACACCTCGCCAATCGCCCCCTCAAGTTTATACGCCCCGTCCTCTTGGTTAGTGCCCTATCCTTCCCCAGCCTATAGAGGCATGGGGACTGTCGCGATTAACGTTCAACAATAGATATCTTGCAAAAGTAAACTTTTCATCAAAATTCCTTACTTGCTACTTGACTTAACCGAGGGTTTTGAGCCTATATAATGTTATAGTCTTGCACTTTTTTGGTCAAAAAAGGCTCAAAACTTTTATCTGGCTTACCTTCCACATTTATTCAGCAAGCCCTATCTACTTGAATTTCTAATTCATTTCTTAGTGAACTAAGTTAATAATGAAACAGCATTAGCTATCTCTCCACCAGCCAAACACAGATAAATTAAATGGGTAACAGCCTATTCCTAACCTCGAAAAACCGTGTTGCGATCCTACTTCACGAAGGTATCAATGGCACTCATGGCAAAACAGGATTAGCATTTTTACGTTATAGCGAAACTTCTATCGTTGCAGTAATTGACTATCAAGCTAAGGGACAATCTTTATCAGAAGTTACAGGAATTCCCCATAATATACCTATAGTTGCCAATGTAGCAGAAGCTTTGCCCTATGAGCCTGAAGTTTTGTTAATTGGAATCGCTCCTTCCGGGGGTGCATTACCTGCTGCATGGTGGAATGATATCGAAAACGCGATCGCGTCTGGGTTATCTTTGGTTAATGGCTTACATACTCCTATTGCCCCCAAATTTCCTCAATTACTCTCAGGACAATGGATTTGGGATATTCGCCAAGAGCCTGAAGGGTTAGGTATTGGTACAGGCAAAGCCCGTCATCTTCCCTGTAAAAGAATTTTGACAGTGGGTACGGATATGGCTGTAGGGAAAATGTCCACCAGCCTAGAATTACATCGTAATGCTTTAAAACAGGGGATAAACAGTCAATTTTTGGCAACAGGACAGGGTGGAATTGCCATATCAGGTCAAGGCATTCCTTTAGATGCAGTGAGAGTTGACTTTGCTGCCGGAGCAGTGGAAAAAATGACTTTAGAGTTGGGTCAAAACTGCGACTTACTGATTGTAGAAGGGCAAGGTTCTCTGTTACATCCTGGCTCTACTGCTACATTACCTCTAATTCGTGGTAGCCAACCCACAGACTTAATCTTAGTTCATCGTGCAGGACAAACACACATTCATGATTTGCCCGATGTCTTAATCCCTCCCTTACCTGAAGTGGTGCAACTCTATGAAATAGTAGCCAGTGCTGGCGGTACTTTTGGGGAAGTTAAGGTACAAGCGATCGCTCTTAATACTTTCCATCTCGATAGGGAACAAGCACAGCAAGCAATCTCACAAGTATCCGATCTTACGGGACTTCCTTGCACGGATCCAGTTCGCTTTGGTGCGGAGCAACTTCTATCCAACCTACTTTGTGACAACTATCTCTGAACTATGGCTGCTCCTCTTCCAATGGGGAAATATTAGTTCTTGCTAATTTAGCTTTCCATTCTTCTACTGAAGCTATTTGTTTGTAATTAGTTCCACAAAAAGGACAAAAGCGATGAGTGTAAGAACTGATTGGTGTTTGACAATTAGGACAGCGATCGCGTAATTTAGTACCACAGATAAAACAATAGTGGGAACGTATTTCTGTCCACATCGGTTCTGGTTCTGTTCCCGCACTCCAACATTTAGGACAAATTTTTATAGTTTTAACTGCAATAATAGGTGCGCCTTTAATAACAGCATCTAGATACTCTGTGGGTATTGAGAGAGCATAGGCTAATCCTCGTTTCGCCTTAGCATTCAGTCTATTGGTTTTCCCTCGTTCAATCTTGCCAATACTTTGCAGATGCAAACCTGCTTTATCGGCTAGTTCTTGCTGTGTCATCTCTAAGCTTTTTCGCAGCCGTTTGACGTAATCAGCTAAATTTTCTGATGAAGTAGGTTTATAAAATGTCTCTTTTTGATTCATAAAAGTATTTATTTTAAGTAAACCTTATTATAGTCTGGTATTTGTAAAGTATTGAAATATTTTTATTTTATTATGCTTAATTATATTTACAAAATACTGACATAAAGTAAATATAATTAATAATTGATTGCTGTTTGCATACATAAAAAAATATTTTATTTTTCTTAGTTTATTTGGCAACTAAGTCGTCAAAAATATGTTATTTTATTATTGCTTATTACGCGATCTCTATATAGGTAAACTATATATGTAAATCTTAGGACTTAACCAGTGAAACGATAAATCAAAGTTAGAGGTAACGGGAAATAATAAAGAACGGGAACTCAAGATCAGGGACAGAAAATTGAGGAACCGTTTTTTTGGTTTTACTTAATTACTAGAAATTTTTATATATTACCTATACTAAAATCTTAAGAAATTCTCAGGATAAATGGCACACAAATTAAACTTATTAAGTTAAATTCATTAAGTATAAATCTTAAGTTATTTTTATAACTTGCATATATTTTATATAGGTATTTATAAATCCTTAAAAAGAAGCATGAATTATAAGCAAGTTATCAGTTAGTCATAAAACCTGATTTATATGTATGCAAAAAAAGTATACATTTGGTAGACAAAAGCTTTAAATCCATAATGTGTAAACTATCTCTCCGTGTCTTCCCATCAACCTCAAACCCATCAATTAAAAGTTGACAGACTACTAGGGGTTCATCCTAGAAACACAAATTTAGAAACACAAGTATTTACCAGAATTTGACCTATTATATCAAGTCCGTTTAATTAATTTGGGTTTGCTCAATGTTCTTCTCAACAGTCGATTAGATGAGGGATGTATTCACTTCTCTTTTGCTTATAGCTTTATGGTTGCCATTGCCTCGCGATGTTATATAAATCTATTTACCTAATAATTTTTGACAAATAATTTTATTCAAGTCGATTTAGCTGTAATTACTCTGTGTAATAGTTAGATAACTAATAATTTCATTGAATAATGTTCGGAATTGAATTACTAGTTCTGGAAAGACTACTGCAAGAACCTTGTACCGACCTCTGTGGTTCTAATGAACCTGTGGCGAGGAAATAATCTAATTCCTATAATCGTAATTATCGGAATTAGACTTTATAATCTATTATTAGATCATCCCCCATCTCCCTATGCTTACTACTGCCACTTCTAAGGCGACTGCTATTGTCTCAACCGAAAATCTTCTGGCAGTATTTGCCGAATTCCTTGATATAGATGTCAGTGCAGGTGATGCTGCTTCTGATACTTTAAATACTTATCGTCGTCAGTTAAAACAGTTTTTGATTTGGTGTAACCAATATCAAATTAATCCTGTTGAAGTAACCAAGGATAATATTAAAAACTATCGTCGTTGGATGATTGATAAAAAGAAATTTAAACCAGCGACAATTGCCCTGAAACTAGCAGTAGTGAGACGTTTCTATCAGGCTGCGGTGGATAAAGGATTGATAGGAATTAATCCTGCTGCTGGTGTCAAACCACCAAGAGAAAAAAGAGATCCAGCAGATAAGATTACTTATTTAGAAAAGGTAGAGGTCGAACAACTTTTGAGGGCTATTCCCGATGACGGAACTTTAAAAGCAGCTAGAGATCGAGCCTTAATTGCCATTATGACTTTAGAAGGAACCCGAACAGTAGAATTACATCGCACCAATATTTCCGATTTAGTTAGGCAAGGAAATAACTTAGGTATTAGGGTAGAAGGAAAACGCAGTATTAGAGTTGTACCACTAACACCAGATATTGTCAGAATTCTGATAGAATATCTCAACCTCAGAGAAGAAATGGGAGAAACTCCCAACCCATCTCAACCCTTATTTATTGCAGTGGGAAATCGTGCCAGGGGTCAAAGGATATCTCGACGTGGGATTAGATTAATCGTAGATAATTATCTGCACCAAACGTCTTTAAAACATACACCAGGAAGAACTATCTCAGCCCATAGTTTAAGACATACTGCTGGCACTTTAGCATTAAGAGCAGGTGCGGAATTACGTCAGGTACAAGACTTATTAGGACACGCAGATCCCAGAACAACTTGCATTTACGCTCATGTGGCAGATCGTTGGCTCAATAATCCTGCCTTGAAATTGGGAATTGAAATTTAGTATTATTTTGCGCCTACGAAGCCAATGTCAAGCTGACACACCCAAGCCAGGGTTATTATTAGGTAATAGTATACCATCCTCAACAATTGCACCCCGAAAAGGATCGTCTAGTAAATTCAGATGACTATCTAAATCCAAATAATCAGCTAGTGGTGAAAGATGCGCCATCGCAGTGTTAGCTAAACTACTATCAGAATAGCAACCAAACATTACTTTTAAACCACAAGCCTTTGCCGTATGAATAGCTTGCATCGCTTCCGTTAAGCCACCAGTTTTCATAATTTTCAGATTAACTCCTGCGATGGAATAAGCTAATTTGGGGATATCTGCACTGGTAAAACAACTCTCATCTACAAAAATCGGTAACGGAGAATTACTGGATAAAGTTGCCAGATTACTTTCTTCTCCAACAGGTAAAGGTTGTTCGATATATTCTACCCCTTGATTACTTAACCATTGTGACATTGCGATCGCATCTTGTAAACTCCACCCTCCATTAGCATCTACTGTTAATCTTATATCTGGGGCAACAGATTTTACTGCTTCTACCATAGCTTTATCTGCTGCAATACCTAAAGGATTGCCTAATTTTAGTTTCAATATTTTAACTGCAATAGTAGCTTGCCAATCTCTAACCCTTTTAATCGCAGCTTCAGGGGTATTGATTCCCACTGTGACAGATATAGGCTGAATTTTTTTAATATCTAAACCCCATAATTGCCATAAGGGTAAACCAGCTTTTTTCCCTAACCAATCATGTAGTGCCGTATCAATAGCTGCTTTGACACCAGATGATAATGACAGTTGATTTAGCTTTACTGCAATTTCTTGTCTTTGCCAAGGATGAAAACCTTGTATATACGGAATTGCAGATTTAATTTCTTGTAGTAGCTGTTCCGTGGTAATTCTTTGATTTTTTACTCTTTGATTTTTTACTATAGAAAAAGGTGACGCTTCTCCCCATCCTTCTATCCCTTCTGCTGCAATTTTTAACCAAATATTGGTAGTTTCACTGGTTGTACCGCGACTAATTTGTAAGGGGAATTTTTTATGGACAGTAAAAGTATTAACTTTTATTTTCATATAATATTAAGGACTAATCCCACCCTGGTCATAGTAGCAATATCAAAATAAAAGTATGTATAATATTTAGCCTGGCTTAATTTAAAGATTGAAATACTTAACTCCTAACCAAGTCTACAAAAAATACGGCTATCATCCTAAGACTTTGGCTGAATGGGCGAAATTCGGAAAAATCGAGTTGATTAAATCGCGGGCGTGGTCATCGTCGCTATCCAGAGTCAGCCTTTCAAAAATCTAGCAACATAGATAATAGAGAAGTTATTTTATATGCCAGGGTTAGCACTCGTTCTCAAAAAGACGATTTAGAAAACCAAATTGCTTTTTTAGGTAAGCATTATCCAAATACCAGATTAGTCAAAGACATTGCTTCAGGAATGAACTGGAAGCGAAAACAGTTTGTCAAGTTGATGGAGCGAGTAGCTAAAGGAGAAATAAAAACCATAGTAGTAGCTCACAAAGATAGACTATGTAGATTTGGGTTTGAGTTTGTTGAATGGTTTTGCAATTTAAATGAGTGCGAAATAGTAGTTATCAATTCAACTAAACTAAGTCCCCATGAGGAATTGATGTCTGAGAGGATGTCAATAATGCACTGTTTTTCATCACGCTTGTATTTCTTGCGAGCCTGAAAGGTATCTCTGTCATATTCTCTCTCAAAGGACTTAAGTAATGGAACTGCCAATTCTTCTCATTGGACCTGACTTTACAGGTAAAAGCACTGTCGGAAAATTGCTTGCATCCCAACTAAAATTACCGTTCCTTCACCTGTGGGAGGTATGCCAGAAGTACTGGCAGGAAATAGGCTATGATAAGACCCAGCAACATCAAGCCTGGGAAAATGACCAAGCCGATGGGGTTTATCGCTATATGATGCCTTTTGACGCTTATGCTATTGAGCGCGGTGTTGCTGAATACCCCAAGTGTGTAATGGAGCTTGGACCGCCACAATCAGTTTACGATGATACTGAGCTTTTCAAACAGGTTCACCGAGTTTTGAAGCCTTATAAGCATGTGGTTTTGCTTTTGCCATCAGAGGATGTGGAGGAATCCCTACAAATACTAAAAGAGCGCGATCGCGTGATTATTAACGGCATGGAAATAAACGAACATTTCGTCAAACATCATTCCAACCACGACTTAGCAAAGTATATTGTCTACACTAAAGATCAAACGCCAGAGCAGACCAGTGAAGAAATCCTTGCCCAGATCGATCCAGATACCTCCGACATTATTCTAATTGGTCCAATAGGAGCAGGAAAGAGCACAATTGGAAAACTTTTGGCTCAAAAACTTGAACTCCCGCAGGTGTCTATGGATCGGATACGTTGGGACTATTACAAGGAAATAGGATGGAATCGAGAGGATGAGAAACAGATAGCAGAAAATGAAGGGTTTGCAGGGGTTTATCGTTACTGGAAGCAATTCGATCTTTATGGGGTGGAACGTCTTCTTAAGGAGCATCAAAACTGTGTAATTGATTTTGGGGCTGGACATTCCGTCTACGAAGACGATGGGGACTTTACCCGCGCCCGTGAACTTCTGACTCCCTATACTAATGTGGTGTTGCTGATGCCTTCATCGGATTTGGATGAATCAGTTGCTATTCTGAACAAACGAAACGAACAAAACACACCCATTATCAATGGAATGGAAGCAAACAGGTTTTTTCTCACCCATCCCTCTAACCGGGAGTTGGCAACCCTTGTGGTATACACCAAAGGAAAAACGCCCTCTGAAACTAGGGACGAGATTTTAACTTCATTAGTGGGACTTTGAAACTTTTTCGGGCTAAAAAGGGGTGAAAGCTTTGCTAGAAGGAGAGTTTACCTCGAACGAGGTAAACTCTCCTCAAACCTAGAACACCGATCCCTCGCGGTCAAAAGTCAACACCGTGGTTGGATATGCACAGGGTACAAAGCGCATCCCCTACGGTCAAAAGTAATCCACAATCCAAAATCTAAAATCTAAAATCTGAGACTATCAATCCTAGTTGCTTATACGAACAGTATTGCGTCGCGTCTCTGGGAACTGTGAACTCCTTAAGTAATGACAGTTGGTTTTTCTCTTCCAGTATATTGACGAATTAGAGCAATTTCTTCTGCCATAGTAATCAATGGTTTTAGAGCTAATTGAGTATCTAGGTTATGTTTGCTAGTATCTGGTTCATAACTTTCGAGATAAACTCTCAAAGTTGCTCCTTTTGTTCCTGTACCAGACAGACGAAAAACAATCCGTGAACCATCAGTAAAGCCAATACGAATACCTTGTTTTTGGCTCACGCTACTATCTATGGGGTCAGTGTAACTAAAATCATCAGCATATTCTACTTCATATTCTCCAAACTTCTGACCTTTCATAGTACCAACCATACTCCGTAAGCGTTCCATTAGTTCTGTGGCTTTGGCTTTATCTACTTCTTCGTAATCATAACGGGAATAGAAATTGCGTCCATAGGTTGCCCAATGTTCTTTAACAATCTCTTCTACCGATTTACCAGTTACGGCTAAAATATTAAGCCAGAATAGCACTGCCCACAGTCCATCTTTTTCCCGAACGTGGTTCGAGCCAGTACCAAAACTTTCTTCTCCACAAAGAGTAACTTTATCTGCATCTAGCAAATTACCAAAGAATTTCCATCCTGTAGGAGTTTCATAACAATCAATTCCTAGCTTGGCTGCTACTCTGTCTGCTGCTGCACTGGTAGGCATAGAACGAGCTACCCCTGAGATACCATCTTTATAACCAGGGACAAGATGAGCATTAGCTGTGAGTACCGCCAGACTATCACTAGGAGTGACAAAGAAATTGCATCCTAAGATCATATTGCGATCGCCGTCTCCATCAGAAGCAGCACCAAAATCAGGTGCATTATCCCCGAACATTACTTCTACTAGATCGTGAGCATAGACTAAATTCGGGTCAGGGTGTCCCCCACCAAAATCTTCTAAAGGAATTCCATTGGTTACTGTTCCTGGTGCTGCACCTAAACGCTTCTCAAAGATATCCTTAGCATAAGGACCTGTTACTGCATGGAGCGAGTCCATACACATACGGAAATCGCCCTGGAGTAACTTGCGAATACTGTCAAAGTCAAACAAAGACTCCATCAGACGGGCATAGGGTTCAACTGGATCGATAACTTCTATTGCCATCTCTCCCATCCGTAATACTGATAACTTATCTAAGTTAACGTCAGGACTATCAAATATCTTATAACTATCAATCGCCTTAGAGTGAGCATAGATTGCTTCCGTTACTTTTTCTGGGGCAGGACCTCCATTAGTAACATTGTATTTAACCCCAAAATCCCCCTCAGGGCCTCCAGGGTTATGACTAGCGGAGAGGATAATACCCCCAAAAGCTTTATATTGACGAATAATACAGGAAGCAGCAGGAGTGGACAGAATTCCCCCCTGACCCACAAGCACTCGCCCCACACCGTTAGCTGCTGCTATTTTCAAAATAACTTGGATAGCTTCACGATTGTAGTAGCGACCATCTCCCCCCAATACGATAGTTTGTCCTTTATAGCCTTCTAAACTGTCAAAAATAGACTGGACAAAGTTTTCGAGGTAATGGGGTTGTTGAAAGACTGGGACAGATTTACGCAGTCCTGATGTACCTGGTTTCTGATCTGAAAAAGGAGTGGTGGAAACAGTGCGGATATTCATAAAATTGAGATTAGAGCAAAAGTTCTACTATCAGTCCTAAAAAACTAGATCCTCCTAATCGCGGTCTGCCTTCGGCAGCGCCGTGCGGTCAGCTTCGCTGGCTCCCTAGTCAAGACACGCGCTTCGCTTCCGCGAGATCGCTGTTTTGTATAAAACAGTATTGGATATTAGGAAACCTAAAGTTAATTTTACAGGATTGACTTCTCTCTCGGTTAAAACAGGAGAGATTCTAAGCGGATGTTTCGAATCGGTCTAAAGACACGATTCTCAAGGACACGCATTCTGAAGTATCCTCAGAATCGCGCTTCCGGAAGGGCGACCTTCGGTCGGATGTCCGTCACGTTTCACACCTAGCTGTCACCGACAATTAATCGGTGCTGGCAGTCAAAAACCAGCTACAGACTCAAATATGCTGACAAAATTGCCACATACATTGCCCTTACATTTAATTTTGTTTAACTTTCAGAGTGGTTTTACTCAATTTGGAGCCATAAATCGCTATCCTTGCTGCCTATTTACCTGTGCCTTAGTCTTTGAAGAACTTGCTTCTAGTTTCTTACTGGCAGGAATTTCACCCCTACTAGCCATTGGTGACAAGTTAGGGAAAAAGACTATTTGTCAAGTCATTGTTGATAAATCTTCATAAAGCCCGAAGCTTTTGCTATTATTAGTATTTGCTAATTTGCATCTCTCCAGCAGCTCAAGAATTAATTTTTCATCTTTGTCTGTCCCATCTGGCGATCGCTAATTTTAGCGATCGCCAGATGGGAAAAAAGTCTCAAAAGCTAGCTAATCCAACCCATTGAAGACTTAGTAAAGATTTACAAATAAACTATTGACAAATTGCACAAAACTTTAACTTGTCACCAATGTATACAATTAAATTTTTGGGATTAATTTATGGCGTAACTCGAAACTAAGCTATAAACTTGCTGATAGTTACCCAATAAAGAATCATCATGACGGCTATTGAACAATTTAAGGACAAGATTAAAGCTGGAGAAATCTACGACGCTCTGGCTTTAGCAATAAGTGAAGCAATAGAGTTAAAAATTACTACTTGGGTAGCTAGCTCAGAAACAGATAATTTAGATGATGACTCTAAACCTGGTTATCGAATGCGTACTCGCATTAATTTGGTGGATGGAGCAGTAGAAAACGAAATTGGTCGGGAATTTGCCACTAATCCTGCTTATGAGGAGTTGCAAAAGCTACACTTAGAACAAGTGCGACAAGGAAGAGAAATTATTTTAAATAATCTTGCAAGTCTGCAAACTATGTTGGCAACTTTAAATGATACTATGGCGCAAATGCCAAAGTCTGCGGATAACCTTCCAGAAGAAAGTTGATTAACGGTATTGCTACCCTAAATTTAACTGTCCTAAATTTAACTGAGATGATTCACCCCCAACTATTTTAGATATTACCAGATTTAGATATTACCAGATTTAGATATTACCAGATTTAGATATTACCAGAGGAAGAAAGAGCTAATGGCATCCAGTGAAGAATTTAAACAAGCAATCAGGGAAGGAAGACTCAATGATGCTTTTGTTTTAGCAATGAGTAATGCTCCTGAATTACACATTACCACTTGGATTGCTTCTGCAGAAACTGCTCCTGCTAAACCTGAAGCAGGAAAATGTTTGCGTACTCATATTAATTTAGTTGAGGGAGAAATTACCAATGAAATAGGAACAGAGCTTATAGAAGATAGCCTGTATCAAAAAGCACAACAATTCCATATTCAGCAAGTTAGTCAAGGACATCAAACTATTAGTCACAACCTTGAAAGCTTGCAACAGATGTTGCGCTTGATGGCAATTCTCCAAAAACAGAAGCAAGGAGAAAGTTATCAGCCTCTAGAACCTTTTAAAATATCTACCACATCTCTACCAGAAGCAGAAATTTCTCAGTTTCCTGAAAACAAAACTTTAACTCAAACAGATAATGCTAATCTCAATGAAGTTACGCCTATTGCTGTCATTGCAGAAGAAGACTCTGTGGAAGATAGTATTTTGTCTTTAAGTGATCTAGAAGCAGCAGCGGATAAAATTCCTGATGAAGCAAATTCTGAAGATGCTGATTGGGGAGACTGGCTAGAAGAAGATGAAGAAGATAATAACTTAGATTTAGATGCAGATCTTTTAACCTTAGAGGCTTTTGAAATAGATGACTCAGAAGAATGGGGAGATGAAACTGAATTTCTCCCTGATTCTACGGGAAAATCTGCTAAACAAAATCAAAATAAGAATGACCCTTAAGAAACAGTTTATAAACAAAAGATAAATGTGATTACTGGTAGGGAGATAGGGAGATTTTACAGGGTATGATTTTAAGATTTAAAGGTTTAGATAGGCAGAGGGAGACGGGGCTTACAAGCTTTTGAGGTCTCCTCAACAGCGTGATTGGACATGGCGAACGGGACGTACAAGCTTGTCGGGAAACCCGACAAGACAGTCCCTCGGAAACCTCGCCGTCCCTCACGCTCAAAAGACAGCCCCTCCAGAGGGAGCAGGGGGAGCCTCATAAGGGTAGGTTTTTTACATTTAATGGTTAAGGTTGATGTGGAGATAGGGAAGATAGGGAAGATGGGGAAGATAGGGGAGCAATTTCAATACTGTTCGGAAACACGATTATTGGAAAGAGAGTGGAGAATTGGGGGATTGGGGGATTGGGGGATTGGGAGTAGGGGAGTAGGGGAAAATAATTATCTCCCTACATCCCTATCTCCCTACATCCCCATACCTCCACCAATAAATAAAAGATGCTTATCCGAACAGTATTGCGCCCCGTCGCGTCTCTCCGAATTCCGAATTCCGAACTCCCGTTGTTAAATATATTTGGTGATCACTGTGGTTGTTAATCAAACATCATCTTCTCACAATCTACAATCTGATAGGGATCTCAGTCAGGTAAATTTAGATCGCTGGTTAACATCTGTGACTTCTATCTTAGACAAGATTACAACTTTAGAAGTTAATACCACTATAGTTTCAGAGATTCGCGAAGAGGTTTTTCTTCCCTGGGAAGCATATCAGGATATTTATGCTATCTCTCGCACTTATTTACAAGAAGTTCAAATTCCTCCTGCTTTATGCGATCGCTATCTAAATTTACGTCGTCAACTAGAATTAAAATATGCTCTTAGGGCGATCAATCCCAATTGTCAGTTATATAATTCCGCAGCAAGGGATGCTATTAGAAAGGATTTAACCATTTTAAGCCGTTCTAACGATTCTAGTTGGGAAAACTTGCCTTCTCGATTACCTTCTCCTTTTGCACCAGAGAATACGGCAGAAAATAAATTACTTGGTCAAATTCTGATAGATACCTCTTTATTAAAGGTATTACGTCAACTGGCTAGAAGTAAAGCTAATCTCGATCAACGTCATCAAATTACCCAGGAAACCGACACAACATCAATTACAAATCAAGATATTACCTACGCTCAAACCATAATTGAATTAGAAGGAAAAATCACCAATTGCTATGCTCAAGAAATACTCCATCATCCAGATAAAGAAGCGATATTAATCCTGCATCAACAAGGAGTACAATCAGGAGAAAAACAATGGTATAGATTGTTAAAATTCGCGATCAACATTGTACAAAGACAACAAAAAGTTAGAAAATCTTAGCTACTTACAGAATTAAGTTAACTTTGAGTAATTTGCTAGTTCACAACCTAATCAATTCTTGTCTTCATATCGAACAAAAAAGAATATCTCGCCGACGCAGTATTCCAGATCATATTAATTTTGACCTTAACCAAGATGTTTTATCTCAAATTATTACTCTGAGAAATAGTCAACAACAAATCTCTTTTTCAGCAGATAATTTAGCTGAGTTACGTTACTATTTTTTATTAAATAGCTCAGAATATTCAGGATTAGGAATAACATTTAAAACCCATTACCACAGACAACAAAAGAAAATAACAATAATTAAAAGTGTAATTCATTTATCAGGCAAAGCTGAACAATATATTAGAAGTGATGCTCTAGCTAGTAAAGAAATTATTGAGACTCACTATTGGTTAATCGAACAAATATTAAACCAAATACCATTAAGATATAAAAAGCATAAATCAATTTTATTATGGGGCTTGCTAGGATTAATAATTATTTTTATTGCTCCTTTGATCTTCTTTTTTCTTCCTATAGTATTTTGGGGTAAAGTTTTACTATTGCTAATTCTTATAGCTCTTGTTTTAAGTGCATTACCATACCTCTTAAAACGATACTTATCTTCTTGGCTGTTAGATCAATTATTATTTGGTATTTTTTCTTATTCTCCTAAAAGAAGAAAAATTGGCTTAAACCTATTAAGTACATTGACCATTGAACATTAAACATTGAACGCGGGATAAATGATAAATGATGAGGTTATCCACACCCAAAAAACTAGTTTTATCTGGCAAAATTAAATTAGTAGGCGTTCTCTCCGATGCAAGCTCTGAGAGCTGCGCTAACTTAGTCAATTAACTTCACTAAAAAATGAAGATATCCCTTGCCTCTCTTTACAACTGGTATCGTAAAGCTATTCGTCATCCCCGATATCGTTGGTGGATTATAATCGGCACTCTAGTGTATCTCATTAGTCCTTTTGATATTTCTCCTGATATATTACCTATAGCAGGACAAATTGATGATTTCATGCTAGTGACATTGTTAGTTACAGAGATGTCTCAAATTGCGATCGACAACTATAAAACTCGTAAGCAAGAAGAAGATGCTACACAACCAGGTAACGTCACCGTAGAAGTAGAAGCGGAAACAGTCTCCACAGAAAAAATGTAGTTTTTGTGCCACAACCATATGACGGTTAAGATTGCTACAATCTAATGCTGCAAAATCTCTGTTCACAATCTTAACCATTGGTTCTTTATGGAAAACCGTTTTACCAATGCTCGTCAATGTGCCTTTTTAGCTTTAAAGTCTATTTATTGTCAAAAAGCTTATACCGATATTGCTATCGATCGCATTCTGCGTTCCCATAAACTTAATGCTCTAGATCGCAGTTTAGTTTGTCAGATAGTGTATGGAGTGGTTCGACAAAAGCGATCGCTTGATGCTCTAATTAGTTTATTGGGAAAAAAAAAAGCTTCACAGCAACCCCTCAACCTCAGAATTATTCTTTATATCGGTTTATATCAATTACGCTATCTTACTCAAATACCCAATTCTGCTGCGGTTAACACCAGTGTAGAATTAGCCAAGAAAAATGGACTCGCTAAATTAGCTGGGGTAGTGAATGGGATACTCAGAAACTATATTCGCCAAGCAAAAACTACCGATCCTTTACTAGCTCAAAACTATTCTTCCCCAATAGAAAAGTTAGGTGTTATTCATAGCTTTCCTGACTGGATAGTGGAGACTTGGTTACAACAATTACCTATCTCAGAAACTAGTGAACTCCTAACTTGGTTTAATCAACCTGCTAAGATTGACCTGCGAGTTAATATCCTCAAAACTTCTGTCGAAAAGGTAGCTAATATTTTCCAAGATCGGGGAATCTCGGTGTCTCCTCTTCCCCATCTCCCCCAAGCTTTAAGAATTAATGACAGTATGGGAGACATTACCTTACTCCCTGGATATCAAGAAGGTTGGTGGATAGTACAAGATAGTAGCGCTCAATTAGTAACCCATCTTCTCGATCCCCAACCAGGAGAAACCATTATAGATGCTTGTGCTGCACCAGGAGGAAAAACTACCCATATTGCGGAATTAATGGGCGATCGCGGAATCATTTATGCTTGCGATCGCGATCCCAAAAGGCTCAAAAAAGTCCAAAATAATGCTACTCGCCTAGGAATAAAGTCAATTCAAACTCTAGTAGGAGATAGCCGTAATTTAGTTTCGTTTCCTGACAAAAATCACCCCTTATGCGATCGCGTACCCGCGCCACTGTGTGGTCTGCGAAAGCAGGGGCATAGCGATCACGCAGTGCCTGCTTTCGCAGATCGTGCTTTACTAGATGTACCCTGCTCAGGATTAGGAACACTTCACAAACGCCCTGATATTCGTTGGCGACAAACTCCCGCTCAAATTAGGGAACTTTTTCAGCTACAACAGGAACTATTACAACAAGTGGCACAATGGATTAGGCACAAAGGTATATTAGTTTATGCTACTTGTACTCTTAATCCTTTAGAAAACGAAAAAGTTATACAATCCTTTTTGCAGTTCCATGAAGCATGGTCAATTAAACCCCCCTCAGAAGAATCACCCATTAGCACGTTTAAGACACCTGAAGGTTGGATTAAAGTCTATCCTCACCGACACAACATGGATGGGTTTTTTATGGCAAGATTACAAAAAAACTGATATGACGACTAGGAAGCATCATAAAATGAAGCAACTGTTAAAAATTCTCATCGGTGCTGCTTGGATTGACGGAATTATTCAACCAGAAGAAAGAAAATATTTACGTCGCTTAGCAGCAGAATTTGACTTAGCTGATGATCCAGAGCTTCAACCTTTATTATCAGAACTTAAACGAGTACCAACTGCGGAATGTTATCAATGGGTTGAGGAGTATCTAGGAGTAAATCCCACTGAAGAACAATATCAAGAATTACTAGAAAAGATCAGTGGTTTAATTTACAGTGATGGAGATATAGACGTTCGCGAAACGAGATTACTGGAAAAAGTCCAATCACTAGACCCTATCCAGCAACCACCCAAGACCATAGTCAGTAGCCTCTTGGAGAAAATTCAAAAGTTATATCGTAAAGCAGTTGAGGAGCAAATGTAACTTTTTTTACCAATTAATAATTAATAATTGATAATTGATAATTATCTAATTGTCAATTATTGAATTTTGCGCCTTTACTAAGTCTTTTGTTGACGTGAGCGTCCAACGAACTAAAATTCGTAATGTCAGAGAAAAACAAAATTTGTTTCTTAGAGGATGTCTGAGAAGTTCCCATTGATACTTTCTGGCTACTCAAGCTCGACGAAATAATGGGACTTATAACCTCATTATTTAGGTACTAAAGACTGTTTTTAAGTACCCAAAACTACTTTTCAGACATCCTCTTAGGAGTTCGACGAAAGATTTTTCTTAACTGATTTTGGGAAATAAAGCCAAAAATGTAATGTAAACCTAAAAAAACCGTAAATAAGTTGAGCGAGAGTTAGCCATTGGTTAAAACCAATGGTAGTGGAGCGATACGGAATTTTAATTCCTTGTATCTTCTGTACAATTTAGACGCACAATCTTCATAGAACAAGGCTTTCAACTCCTGTAAAATAGTTGTATAAGTCCAGTGGCACTGTGAAAAGAGCAGATAGAGGTGAGACTCCTGCGAAATAGAAACAACGGACTTTTTGTCGTCAGTATGACTATCAAATCGCCAGCAAAGTTTTGCTCTTGGAGTGTTCCAAAATAGAGAAAATCTGGCAACCAGCACCGTGACAACTGAAGATAGAAGGTTGTTCTGAGAAGTGATTGAGCCTTCAGAACGTAAAATCTTCAAGGTTCGACTTAGAAGTACCAACACAGCTAGAGTTTTCTAGCCAAGGTTGATAGGACTCTGTTGACAGGGTTGGAGTAATCGTGGTTTTAACAAGGGGCTGTCTGCGGAATTTACTTCCGCTTCTTTAACGCCCCGCCCGATTACGGTACTCTTAGGGTACAGAATCCATGCTCTTTTTAAGGCATGGAGATGTCAATAGGGCTCATATAACACCTAGTTAAATCTGTCAAATCACGGATTTACTCTGAATTTAATAATTACAAGGGGAAGGACCTCGCAGAATTTTGCTAGAATCATCGTCGGTGTGCAGGAAAACGAACAGCGAGCGCATGAATAGGCAATTTTTAAGTTATTGTGCAATTGTCGGTGGTTTGTGGGGATTTTCTTTAGCAGGTATAAGTTTGGCTAGTGATCAAGAAAAAGATTCAGAACCAGCTAAAATTACCGTTACTCCCTTAGCCGAACAATTATTTACTCAACCCACAGCCAAACATCTTAAGCAAGGAGAGGTAATATTCAATTTTGACACCCGTCTCTTCTTCTTACCTGATCGGGAAGGTTCGGGGGATGACGATAATACATCTTTAAATTTTAATGGGGGGTTTAGTTGGGGTATTACCGATAAATTACAATTCAGTCTACAATTCCAGCACGTAGATAGTGCTTTTCCTGCCCGTCAAGGAGATTTTATTTCACTAAGAGACGACGATAACGAAATTGCTGGAGAGTTTAAATATCAACTATGGCATAACTCTAGAGAAACGCAATTTCTTAGTGGGGTAATTTCTGCTTCTTTTGGGATTCCTCGCGGGTTTCGGTTTATTGGAGAAGGTAGAGATGTCACAATCAAAAACGGTAATGTTTTTGTCGCGTTAGCTGTGCCTTTCACCGCAGAGGTAGGGGAAAAATGGCAATTTAATATTTCCCCTACGGTGGCTTTTTTCAACGACAAGAATGCGGCATTTTTCTATCGTCTCCCCATTGATGATCCAGGGGAATTCGGTACAGTTTTCGGTATAACTGGTGGAATTAGTTATAAAATCAATCCTCGCTTGTATTTTTGGGCAGATGGATTTTTTCCTGTTTCTGGGGATAACAGTATCAGTCGAGAATCTGGTAAACCTGACACAGCGATCGCCTATAATGCTGGGTTTAGGTTCTTAGTAAATCCCCGTATAGGTCTAGATTTCTACGCTTCTAATACTTTTGGGAGTTTTGGACCTCTCAGTTTAACCGCCGATAGAGATCTAGTGGCATTTGGGGCAAATGTCAAATTTATGCCAGATTTATTTTCTGCTAACCGTAAATATAGGGATCGCTTTAACATTTCAGAAGCAGTTGTTACCCCTCTTACTACAGACGGTTTAGCTTTCTTTGATGGTGGTACAGCATCTAGTGGACAATTCATCTTTAATCTTCAAGGTGGTAGTCAAGGAATACTCACTGCTTTACGCTACGGCTTTCTAAAAGACTTTGAAGCTGGAGTCTATTTAGACTATAATTTTGGTGATACCGACGAATCAGAACAGGGTTGGAGTGCCAAAATCAGACTCTTAAATCAAGCAGAAGGTTCACCCCTAACCCTAAGCATTGCTGCAACCATAAGTCTTCCCAATCAACCTTTTGTTAATTTCCTGGAAAACGACAAAGATGAATTTGATCGCCGAGGCTTAAACAAAGATTTTCCCGTCTTTTCCCCAGGAGGAGATGATGACGAAGAAGGAAAACTGTATATTGTTACTGCAGCCTTACCCCTACACACTCAACTCAACTCTAATACATCTTTGTGGTTTACTCCCATCATAGGGTATGTACAGCGTAAAAATGTAGAATTAGCTGGATTCAACCTAGGTGGTGCATATGAAGTATCTTCTGAATTCACCCTATTAGCAGAAGTAGGAGCAAATTTTGCAGGAGAAGGAACCGGCTTTGGCAATAACAACCTCGAAGATAATGTTCCTTGGACAGTTGCGTTGCGCTGGAAGCCTTTATCTCTTTTGGGGTTAGAGAAATCTGCTGAGAATAGTAATCCCCATCTAGAATTATATCTAACCAATCGTGTCGGTTCCTCCACTTGGCATCAACTTAGAGTTAGAGATGACAATGAAATTGCTGTTGGCGCGGGTTTGCAAATACCGTTTTGAAACTGAAACCAGTGACAAAGAGAGTGAAACTCAACTTTCTCATAAACCATCTTTATTTAGGGTTTGCTGAAAAAGTAATCGAAAAATAAAGTCAGCGTTACCGCATTCCGCGGTCAAAAAAGATACCTCTGAGTTTAGTATATGAGTACCACTATTTTAGCTACAATCACATACGGACTTCTAGCCTGTTTTGGCGGAATTTGGGGTTATATTCAAGCCCAAAGTAAAGCCTCTTTGATTTCTGGCTGTATCAGTGGCGCTTTATTGCTAATTTCTGCTTTCCTGCAATTTCAAGGCATGACCTCAGGTGTAATTATTGCTAGGATAGTTATCCTACTGCTGATATGGGTCTTTACTGTGAGACTAATTAAAACGAAAAAGGCTATGCCTGGAGGATTGATGCTAACTACAGGAGTTATTACCCTAATTATTTTATTGGTTTAACGAGGGGGTGATGATAAGCTAGGCTAAAGTTTCGGGACAATATCCTAAGCCTCTAGTAAACTGCTGACGAAAAGCCTCAATCTCTTTAGTATCGGGAATGCCATGGGAGACAATTGCGACTTGATAACGGCGCATAACTTCTACAGGAGATTGTCCTGTTTCTAGACTCCAAAATACCATTTGTAATCGCATCTCTGGTTCATAAGGAATGCCTAATTCATTCATAAAGGCACGGAAATTCTCACGATTGATCACAGAGAGAGGTTGAGGATAGCGAATTTTAATAATCCAGCCATCAATTTGATGCACTACGGTTATGGACGCTCCTGTACCATGTTCCATAGAACGAAGATACTCGATTGTCCTTAAAGTCAGGCTTGCATTAGCAAGAAAATAGACAAAATCCATAAACACCCCTGTTTATTAAGCTTCACCTCCATATAGTCTGACAAGAAAGTAAAGTCTATCGCTAGGGGAAAAGCACCCGATTTTTAAATTTTCTTATAGGGGAAATCACCCAATTTTGGACGCACAAATTGAACTACCAACTAGATATGAGTGAAGATTTATTGCTCTCCAACTACAATTATCAACTGCCTTCAGAGCTTATTGCCCAAAGCCCCGCCGTACCTAGAGACAGCTCTCGTCTGTTGGTAGTGAATTCACAGATAAGTCATATTGATAGTACATTTTCTAACTTACCAGATTGGTTATTACCAGGAGACTTATTAATTCTTAATAATACCCGTGTCATTCCGGCTCGCCTCTACGGTTACAAAACAACTGGGGCAACAGTAGAGGTTTTATTATTAGAAGAAATTAGAGCAAATTGCTGGTTAGCTTTAGTAAAGCCAGGAAAACGGTTTAAATTGGGGACAGAAATCTTTTTTGGCTCTGCTGCTGCCAAAAAAAGTTCTCTAAAAGCAAAAGTTCTTGGTAGAGATGAAGCAACTGGAGGGAGATTTTTGCAATTTGAGGTTGCACCCCAAGAGTCTTTTTGGGAACTACTAGAATCTATTGGAGAAATGCCTCTTCCTCCTTATATTACTTCCCGTGAGTCTCAACCCGAACAATATCAAACTGTTTTTGCTGAAAAAATGGGAGCCGTGGCAGCACCCACCGCAGGATTACATTTTACAAAGCAATTATTGAATCGTTTGCAGCAAAAAGGCATCCACCAAGCTTATATTACCCTTCATGTGGGAGTGGGTACGTTTCGTCCTGTGGAAACCGAAAAAATTACCGAACATTCCATGCACCAAGAATGGATTGAAATCACTCCTGAAACAGTAGCCAAAATCGCTGAGACTAAAGCCCAAGGAGGCAGAATTATTGCCGTGGGAACAACCGTAGTCAGAACCTTGGAGGGGGCTGCTAAAGCTTCTGGGGGAGAAAGCTTACAACCTTTTCGGGGAAAAACAGACTTATTTATCTATCCTGGGTATCAGTGGCAAATAGTTGATGGTTTAATTACCAATTTTCATTTACCGAGTTCTAGCTTATTGATGCTAGTGAGTGCTTTTACTGGGAGAAAGAGATTACTGGATTTATATCAAAGTGCGATCGCTAAACGCTATCGTTTCTATTCCTTTGGTGATGGAATGTTAATCTTACCAGAAGCTAAAGCAGTTATCAGTAAGCAGTAAGCAGTTATCAGTAGATATTTATAAATGGTAAATGTTTAATGAAAGAGCTTGCTACTTGCTACTTATCATCTAATGGTTTCCGCTTTACCAAGAGGTGAAAAGCGAATTTCAATTCTGCGGCGCTTAGCATCCGACTTACGTTCAGCAGAAGCAAAATTTCCTGATGGTAATTGTAACTGTGCAGCAGAATAAGCTCTAAATTGCACTCCTTGAAGTCTTCCTTTTTGTTGAGCTAATTGGAGTTGTTTAACTACTTCTAAAGCTCGCATTAAACCTAAATCTGTATTAGAACCAGGAATTAAAGTAGTTATACTCTTATTTCCTTGAGCAACAGCTTCTAAGTTTTTATCTAAATTACTGGTACGATTGAAGATAACTTGTCCATCAGTGTGTCCAATAATTTCTACTACGTAGAGATTTCTTTGTTGACTGATTTCTTCAATACGTTCTACCAAATCATTAGAGATATAATTTTTTAATCCATTAGGTAAACTAGCACTTCCAGAGGCAAATCGATACTCTCCAGAATCTTGAATGACTACTACTGGAGGCGCAGATTTTAACTGTTGATTTTCTAATTCTAAGACATTAACTTGACTATTTAAGATCTTAACTTTACTATTACTGCGTTGCAAAAGATTTTGTAGCTCCGATGAACTTTTTTCTAGTCTTCTGACAGTATCAATGCTTTCTCCTAGTTTACCGTTTATTACTGCTAATTTACGCTTGAGTATTCTTACTTGTCTCTCACTATCAGTTAAATCTAGTTCTGTTTCTTCAGCAGTATATTTTAAAAACAGAGACTTAAATAATGCCAAAAGTAAAAATAGACTAATGATCATAAAGGCATTAGCCATTAAGTCAGTAAATGAAGGCCAAACATTCAGTGATTCTGTGTTATTGTCCCGATATCTTAGAGTTCTTTTCATATGTTTTATTTATATTATGCTTGGTACTTTGCTGCATTCTATCAACTAATTTAGTTAACTCTTGTTGAATTTCTTTTAAACCCGAGCTCTCGATTTCATTCCGCTGTTTGTTCAATTTTACTAAATCTGTATATTTCTGATTAACTTGATTTACTTCCTCCTCAACTTCTACTATTTTACGAGTTAAAGTTTGCATTGAATCCAAACTAGCTTCAAAAGATTGAGTAGATTTTTGTAGTACCAAAGAAGATTGAGAAAAGATATTTTGGGCGATCGCAAGATCACTTGTGGCAGAAGAAAGTTTATCAGGAAAACGACTTTGTTCTATAGCATTTGCAGCTTGCTTAAAAGTATCAGCACTATGTTCTATTCTACTAAAAGCATTAGTAATAGACTGCTCTATAGTGTTACCTAAATGATGCATCATAGAGCTAAAATCTTGGTTGAGGCGTTCAAGTGCTGAGTTTAAAGGATGAGCAGTTTGTAGTCCTGGTAAATAAATGTTATCTATGTAGTCTTCTAGGAAACTGAGTAAAGCTGACTTGGTAATATTAGTGTTCCAAAGTAAGTTAATTACTGTCAATAAAGCACTACATGCCACTGCAATTAAACTAGTAATAAAAGCTATTCCCATTCCTTGTAGTGGTTGATCTAATTCTGCTACTAAACTTCTGACATCAGTAATATCGACTTGAGTAAGAGTTTGACTCAAATTAGCTAGATTAATCGTAATGCCTAAGAATGTTCCTAGCAAGCCAAAAGATAGCAATAAATTAGGCAGCAGACGAGTAAAATATTCAAGAGCCTCACAGGAAAAACTTAAGCCTAATATTTTGACTCTTTCTTGACTATAAGTTCCTTCAATAATTGCAGCAGTATTCAAGTTTTCTGAAACTGAAGTACCAACTTGAAATCTTGGTTCAATGCGGAGAATAATATGAGGTAGTCTATCTGAGTCAACTCTATTAAGTAGGCGTTTAATTGTATGACTAACCTTTGATAAGTGACTGTATAGACAAAAGCGAGATATGATCCCTAATATTGTCGGGATAATTACTAAAAAGACTGCTAAAAAAACTAAGTAATTAGGTAATAGTCCCAAAAGAGTAGATATTTGTTGCATAACTTTAATAAGTATTACTTTTGTGGCAACAGAGTTTAATCTTGACGAATTGAAAAGTCAGAAGTATAGCAATACGTCAGAAGGTTAAGACATAGGATTTAAAGTAAGGGCTTTTCGCGAAAAGCCCTTACAGAATTTGATTTGTCCTAACCTAAATTTGTAGGGCTACAGTAAGTCAACAGCATGGTTCTATATGCTGAGGTTTTCCCATCATATCCCACCCTCAGAGAGTGTTTGTAAACAAATATTAAGCTCACCCGAGTCCCTTATCTAGGAAGGGCTTTGAGTTTTTGTGAGCAGATATGCTCATAGAATTCGCCTTGACTCTGGCATCTCTTCTGTGTAACTATTTCGAGCGTTGCAACAATCATTTACAAACAGTTTCTCAAACGAAAATAATTAGCAGTCCCGATGAAGTAGGAAGCCGTCAATTTATTGACGGTAGTTCAGGCAATTGCTTCTTTGAGACTCTTGCAAAATTCCCCAATAGCTTGTAAACCCTCTTCTGGAGTTCCTTCGGATAGCCGTTTTACCAACGCACTACCTACAATAGCAGCATCTGCACCCCAGTCTTTAACCTGTTTCGCTTGTTCGGGGGAAGAGATCCCAAAACCCACACCGATCGCTTTATCAGTTACTTGGCGTAAATCTAGAAGTAAATCTTTCACTCTTGCTTCCATCTGAGTCCGCATTCCTGTCACACCAGTGACAGAGACGAGATAAATAAAGCCTTGAGACTTGGCTGCGATCGCCTCTATACGCTCCTGAGAACTAGTGGGAGCAACCAACAGTGTAACTTCTATTCCCATCGCTGTTGCAGGTTCCAGCAAAATTTCCGCTTCTTCTAGGGGAAGATCGGGTACAACTAACCCCTTTACCCCTGCGTCTTTAATTTGCTGTAAAAAAGCTTCGATCCCTCGGTAATAGATCGGGTTGTAGTAAGTAAAGAGAATAATGGGAACATCAATCTTGCTACTGGTTTCCCTAACAATATTTAAGACATCTTCCAACTTTACTCCCTTTTCTAAAGCTCTAGTCGCAGCAGCTTGAATTGTGGAACCATCTGCGAGAGGATCAGAATAAGGTACGCCAAGTTCGATCGCATCTGCGCCATTATCTGCTAATACTTGTATTGCTTTAGCTGTCGTCTCTAGATCGGGATCACCAGCAGTAATAAAAGGAATGAGAGCGCAGTGATGATTCGATTTTAAATTGTTCAGGCGATCGGAAACAGAAGTCATTTTAAATATATTTTTCTACCAAGCCAGACAATTATACATCTGGTAGTAGGAGTTTAAAATCAATTTTTGTCCCTTTTCCCTTTCCCCTTTTCCATAACTTTATCAATTAATTAAAAACAATTAATTAAAAACTTAGTGCAATATCTCTGTTACAGCTTCCGCCCATCCCCTAGAACCAGGAGAACTGGGAACTTTCCAGCCTCGATCGCCTAAACCTGGATGAACACCTTTATTACTGGCAATTACGATAGGAATATCTACTGCTTCTAACATTTCTAGATCGTTAGGACTATTCCCCAAACCAACTGTAGTAATTTTTGCTCCTTCTATAGTCGGTTGATAATGCTCCAATAACCATTTAACTGCTTTCCCCTTCCCTGCTGCTGCGCCAATTAAGTGAGAGAAGCGATCGCCTATTAAGACCCGAAAGCCATATTCTGCTGCTGCGGTTTCTATTTTTTCACTAGGAATAGCTTTGGGAGTGACGAATGGTTCCGTAAATTCTCTGGTTTTAGCTTGTCTGACTTCTTTGATGGATAATCCAGTTAAAGACTGTATTTCTTCTTCGCTTAAATCGCCAAATCCTTTTAAATTATTAATTCTAACTTCCGATTGAATTACTTTTAATCCTGCTCTTGCTTCAATATAGCTACAACCCAAAGTTTTGAGATAGTAGTCTCCTTCCCAATTCGCTTCAGCAATATCAAATCTACTATCTTGTTGCGGAATAAAAATTCCGCTTCCGTTTTCCACAATGAAAGGGTCATTTAGCCCTATGGCTTGGCGTAATTCTGCTACTTCTGCCCGGGTTTTACTGGTCACAGGAATTACAGGAATATCTTTTGCTTTTAATTGGGCAATAACAGGAAGTGCTGGCTGATAATCATAGTCTTCCTGATTTAACAAAGTGCCATCGAGATCGGTAAAAACAAATAACATTTCCCACTTGCTAGTTAATAATTATTTTTTATTCAGTTCGGTATTTTACTGAGTCTCTGTGAGAATGTAGCCCCTCTGCTTGTGCCAATATCTGTATAGTGCTAGACATTTGTTTTAAAGCAGTAGCAGAATACTGAATCAAACTAGAGTGTTTCATAAAAGTCTCTACTCCTAAAGCGGAAGCATAGCGAGCAGCCCCCGAAGTCGGCAAGGTGTGATTAGGTCCTGCTAAATAGTCTCCTACGGCTTCTGGAGTGGAACTACCCAGAAAAATCGCTCCTGCATGGCGAATTTGCTCAATTAATCCCCAAGGATCTGCTACTTCTAATTCTAGGTGTTCTGGGGCAAATAAATTAGATAATTCGGCGGCACTGAATAAAGAATCTGTAACAATGATCAGTCCGTAATGGGCGATCGCCTTTTCTGTGAGAGTTTTACGGGGATGATTTTCCAGTTGCTTACTAACTTCTTGTTGTACTTTTTGCGCTAAGTTGCGGTCAGTTGTCACTAAAATTGCAGCAGCCATGGGGTCATGTTCTGCTTGGGCGAGTAAATCTGCTGCTACAAATACAGGATTTGCTGTTTCGTCTGCAATTACCAACACTTCCGAGGGACCAGCTAAAGAATCAATCCCTACTATCCCATAGACCATTTTTTTCGCTAGAGTAACGTAAATATTCCCTGGGCCTGTAATCACATCTACTTTCGGTATGGTTTCTGTCCCATAAGCTAGGGCTGCAATAGCTTGCGCCCCTCCTAAACGATAAATTTCTTCAATTCCTGCTTCCTGGGCTGCTACTAAAACAGCAGGATTAATTTTTAAATCTTCCCCTGGAGGTGTCACCATCACAATGCGAGGTACTTTTGCCACCTTGGCGGGGATAGCGTTCATCAGTACTGTACTAGGATAGGCTGCCAGTCCCCCAGGAACATATAATCCTGCTCGATCTACAGGGGTGTAGCGTTTTCCCAAAACTACCTCGTTTGCTTCAAACTGTACCCAAGATTTAGGGACTTTCTGGCGGTGGAAAGCCTCGATTTTTTCACAAGCTAACTGAATAGCATGGAGCAAATCTTGAGAAATCTGCTGATAAGCAGCATCTAACTCTGAACCAGTTACTCTCAATTGATCCGCCGTCAATATTTGCCGATCAAATTTTGCTGTGTAGTCAATTAGGGCTTGATCCCCCTTTTCCTTTACTGTTGTGACGATCTCTCTGACAGTGTTTTCTTTCGGTTCAATATCACTATCATGAGTGCGATCGCCAATACGCTTCAATTCTATTTGTGCCTCAGTTTGCTGATCGATTATCCGCAGCATGAAATCCCACCACTCGCTAGAGCTACTACTATACCTATAGCTTAACTTTTATTCAAGATGGATATTAACTTATTGTGTTTGACATTGAACAGTAAAAGTATTTACTCCTCTTCCAAATATTAATTTTCTTTGGATTGGAGTGAATTCTGTAATTACAGTTTTCCGTCATGGTACTGAATTATTGATTACTTATAATTTCCTCAGATTCAGTACCATCAAGATTGGTTGCCAAATCTTTTAACAGCTCCTCAACTTGATTCGTGTCAGCTTGAAATAGACTCAAGGAATTTTTTACCTTTTCGATATTTAAAGCGATTTTTTTCACGATGATTTGCATCACCTTAGTTTCTTTCCTATTGCTTATCGAATTAATTTCTCTGAAGCATAAATTTTGCAAATTATTAATGTCGGAGAAAATCATCATCGTATTTTGCATTGACTTGTCAATTTGCCCTATCTTATCTTTAGCAACAGTAATCAAGTTTTTGGAAGCATCTAGCTTAGTGAAACTAGTTTCTAGGGATTTCATTTTAGCTGCTAAGTCAGTTCTTAAAAGATTAGCCCCCATTTGAATTCCAATTTCTTTGAGCCATTCTATTTCCTTTGTTTGCCACTCTCTAAAAGCAAAGCATTGATGAACTACCAATAAGCCATAAAGTTCTCCATTTGGTAAATTGATCGGAGCAACTAAATTAGCTTTAACCGCTATTTTTTCTAGATTCTCAATATAACAAGCAGTCATTCCTGCCTGATAAATATTATCAATAGCTCTAACTCTACCTTGTTGATATTTATCTTTGTAGCGATACTCAAAACAGGGGTCTTTAATCACGCTTCCTAGTAGCGGTGCGAGAGCTGGCAGTGAAGATTCTGCAACAATTTTCCCCAAATCTTGAGCTTCCAAACTATAAACGACCACGCGATCGCTGTTGAGAAACTCTTTAACTCTGTCCACAGCAATTTGTAAGACTTCAGATTGCTTGGTGGCATCGTGAAATTCGTGAGTTACTTTAGCAAGTGAATCCTGCCATTGAGTAATTTGCGTCAATTTGACTTGCAACTGATGACATTCTTTTGCCTTCTCTACTTGTTCCATAGTCAAACCTGCAACCTGAATGCCAAAATTAATCTCAGATTGCTGCCACTGACGAAATTCGCTACATTGATGGAGTACCAACAAGCCAAATAAAGAACCATCACCATTGATTAAAGGAATAACCAGATTTGCCTTAACCCCTATTTTTTCCAAATTGTCAATATAACAAGAACTCATTCCTGCCTCAAAAATATTGGGAGTTGCTCTGACTCTTCCTCGTTGGTATTGCTCGATAAATCGCGCTTCAAAACAAGGATCTTTGATCACAGAACCAATAGTCGGGGGAAAACCAGGAGTCAAGGCTTCGGCAATGATTTTTCCTTGGGATTCTGAGAGCAAGCTATACACCACGACACGATCGCATTCCAAAATTTGATGCACGATATCAACACTAGTTTGCAAAATACCTTTTTCGGTTTGTTGACCACGTATTTGCTTGATGGTGTCAGTTAAAAGATTTAGTAAATCATTTTTCATTAAATTGTTGTTTTGCTCGTTATTTTTAATAAAGTCTGAGAAATCTTGCTCAATAGTCATAAATTTGCCATGATTATTTAAATCCTGATTGGGGCTTTTGTAACACTTCATAGCCTGAAAGACTATCTAGGAGATTATTCTAAGGAAATTAGGTTCTGATTTCCAGGCAACTCCAAGGTATCTCAGTAAAATTGCTTAAAACATAAGAACAGGCGGTAACTTGCTTAAGCGATTTTACTGAAAACATAAGAACTAATAAAAGCATATATCAGTAAAGCTACTTATATAATACCTGATTGGACAAAAGTAATCTTCCGTAATTATACTTAGGTATTTGCCAATATTATTAGTAAAGGGGTAACAAAAAGCACATAATTTCCCGTATTAACCAGCATCAAGAACTCAGATAAGCTGGTCTTTATTCAAATTGTCTGGGTTTTGGGAGCAGGAGAGCAAGATGGATGCTTGCTGAAGAGATTGTAAATTAGGCAAATTAAATGTGGATTAGCTTGCCAATGAATAAAGGGCAATTGATGGTCATAGTCGTTAGTTTTTGAGCTACTGAAGTCAGCTTGACTTTAAAGCAAAATATCTGCTAATATTATATTTCTGACTGTGCTTAATTACTCCCTGATTATTAACAAAGAAAACTCCTTTCAAAAATAAAACTGTGGCTAACTCGAAATCAGCAATTAAAAGAATCGCGATCGCAGAACGCAACCGTCTTCGCAATAAGGCTTACAAGTCTTCGATAAAGACTTTAATGAAAAAATGTTTTACTGCTGTTGATAGTTATGGATCAGAACCAACCCCCGAAAAATTGGCAATAGTGCAGGAAACTATGTCTGCCGTTTACAGTAAGATAGATAAAGCAGTGAAGCGTAAAGTCTTACATCGCAACAATGGGGCCAGGAAAAAGTCCCGTTTGGCTAAGGCAGTAGCTAAAGTAACGGCAGCAGCTTCCTAAAAAAATATTAGCATCAGTATATTTGGTGTGTTCTATTGCACCAAGGCTGACTAATACCCCACAGCCTCCTATATCTACCAAGCCAGCAACCAGCTTAGCTTATGCAACTAATTGATACCCATGTTCACATCAATTTTGATGTATTTCAGGGCAGTCTTATTTCTTTAAGAAAACGTTGGCAAGAAGCAAGTGTAGTTCATTTAGTCCATTCGTGTGTCAAACCAGATGAGTTTCAGGGAATACAATCTCTAGCAGATATGTTCCCTGAATTGTCGTTGGCAGTGGGATTACATCCTTTAGACGTTGATGAATGGCAAGAAAACACTGCTAAAAAAATCGAAAATCTTGCCCTCTCTGACCAGCGAGTTGTGGCGATTGGGGAAACAGGATTAGACTTTTATAAAGCCAGTAATCACCAACAACAAAAACTAGCTTTCTCTTCCCAATTGGAAATTGCGAGAAAGCTTAATAAACCTGTAATTATTCACTGTCGCGAGGCTGCTTCTTCGATGAAAGAATTATTAGAAGCATTTTGGCGAGAGCAAGGAATAGTAAAAGGAGTGATGCACTGTTGGGGAGGTAACAAAGAAGAAACTAAATGGTTTTTAGACTTAGGATTTTATATCAGCTTCAGTGGGATAGTAACCTTCAAAAATGCTCAACAAATTCAAGAATCAGCCAAGATCGTTCCTAGCGATCGCATTTTAGTAGAGACTGATTGTCCTTTTCTCGCACCTGTACCCAAAAGAGGAAAAACCAATGAACCTTCCTACGTTAAGTATGTAGCTGAAAAAGTTGCCGAACTGCGTCAAGTTCCCCTAGAAACCCTAGCACAGCAAACTACAACTAATGCTTGCCACCTCTTTAACATTAAACTTGCTTCGGAAACAAATTCCCTCAGCAATGAGAAAGCGGTAGTTTAAAACAACTTAATGATTACTCTAACCCAAAATTACTCACTTACCCTAACACCTAATCAATTGAGCAATTAGTCTATTTACATAGGCTAAAAACATCCTAGTCTCAAGGTGATGGGATAGTTTTAAGGCTCCATCCAACTGATCTTCGGAATCACCTGAGAAATTTATATACACCTAACTCGATCGACGATAACCCTCATGAGTAACTTAGCCCACACTTTGCTACCAGACTTAATTGAAATTCAACGTTCTAGTTTTCGTTGGTTTCTCGAACAAGGTCTGATCGAAGAACTCAATAGTTTTTCCCCCATTACTGACTACACGGGAAAATTTGAATTACATTTTATTGGGGAAAATTATCAACTTAAAGAACCTAAATATGGCGTTGATGAAGCCAAAAGTCGAGATAGTACTTATGGCGTACAAATGTATGTACCAACCCGTCTGATCAATAAAGAGAACGGGGAAATTAAAGAAATGAAAGTTTTTATCGGCGATCTTCCCCTGATGACAGATCGTGGAACTTTCATTATCAATGGAGCGGAAAGGGTTATTGTTAACCAAATAGTTCGTTCTCCTGGAGTATATTACAAAGCAGAAACTGATAAAAATGGCAGAAGAACTTATTCTGCTTCTTTGATTCCTAACCGAGGAGCTTGGCTCAAGTTTGAAACTGACAAAAATGGTTTGGTGTGGGTGCGTATTGATAAAACTCGTAAACTATCCGCCCAAGTACTACTCAAAGCTATTGGTCTAAGTGACAATGAGATTATTGATGGTTTACGCCATCGTGATTTTTATCAAAAAACCCTAGATAAAGAAGGCAATCCCAGCGAAGAAGAAGCTTTACTAGAGCTATATCGGAAGTTACGCCCTGGAGAGCCTCCTACAGTGAGTGGTGGACAACAGTTACTAGAATCTCGCTTCTTTGACCCCAAACGCTACGATCTAGGTAAAGTAGGACGTTACAAATTAAATAAAAAACTGCGGTTGACTGTAGCAGATACGATCAGAGTTTTGACTCCCACAGATATCTTAGCAGCAATAGCTTATCTGATTAACTTGGAATTTGATGTAGGCAGTACTGATGACATCGATCACCTTGGTAATCGTCGGGTACGCTCCGTCGGAGAACTGTTACAAAACCAAGTCAGAGTAGGACTAAATCGTCTGGAGCGGATTATTCGGGAACGGATGACTGTGAGTGAAGCAGATAGCCTGACTCCAGCAGCCCTAGTTAATCCCAAGCCTTTAGTAGCAGCGATTAAAGAGTTTTTCGGCTCTTCTCAACTCTCTCAGTTTATGGATCAAACCAATCCTTTAGCAGAGTTGACTCATAAACGTCGTCTCTCCGCATTAGGACCTGGAGGACTAACTAGAGAACGGGCTGGGTTTGCGGTACGGGATATTCACCCTTCTCACTATGGTCGGATTTGTCCTGTAGAAACTCCTGAAGGTCCTAATGCAGGATTAATTGGTTCTTTGGCTACCTATGCCCGAGTTAATCCCTATGGCTTTATTGCCACACCCTATTATCCTGTGGAAAATGGGAGAGTTTTACGCGATCGCCAACCTGTCTATTTAACTGCTGATGAAGAGGACGATTTAAGAGTTGCACCAGGGGATGTTGCCACTGACGAAAATGGTTATATCCAAGGAGAAAATATTCCCATTCGCTATCGTCAAGAATTTTCGACTTGTAATCCTGATGAAGTAGATTATGTAGCAGTATCTCCCGTACAAATTGTCTCCGTTGCCACCAGTTTGATTCCCTTCCTCGAACATGATGATGCTAACCGCGCTCTCATGGGTTCTAATATGCAGCGACAAGCTGTACCTCTATTACGTCCGGAACGCCCTCTAGTAGGAACAGGCTTAGAAGCTCAAGCAGCAAGAGATTCGGGGATGGTGGTAGTATCTCGCACCCACGGGATAGTAACCTTTGTGGATGCCACTGTGGTGAGAATTAGAGTCGAAGAAGGAGATAACGACCCTCATGCACCTGGCCCTGGTGTAGAACTAGAGTATAATCTCCAAAAATATCAGCGTTCTAACCAAGATACCTGTCTCAATCAACGTCCTCTGGTTTACGCTGGGGAAGAAGTTGTTCCTGGACAAGTACTGGCTGATGGGTCTGCCACTGAAGGGGGAGAATTGGCATTAGGGCAAAATGTTTTAATCGCTTATATGCCCTGGGAAGGCTACAATTACGAAGATGCGATTCTCATTAGTGAAAGACTGGTTTATGACGATGTTTATACCAGTATTCACATTGAAAAATTTGAAATTGAAGCCAGACAGACTAAGCTTGGTCCAGAAGAAATTACTAGAGAAATTCCCAATGTGGGGGAAGATGCACTACGAAATCTAGATGAGCGAGGCATCATTCATATTGGGGCTTGGGTCGAAGCTGGAGACATCCTAGTGGGGAAAGTTACCCCGAAAGGAGAATCCGATCAACCCCCAGAAGAAAAATTACTCAGAGCCATCTTTGGGGAAAAAGCTAGAGATGTTCGAGATAACTCCTTGAGAGTCCCCAATGGAGAAAAGGGAAGAGTGGTAGATGTCCGCGTCTTTACTAGAGAACAGGGAGATGAACTACCTCCTGGGGCTAATATGGTAGTACGTATTTACGTAGCTCAAAAACGTAAAATCCAGGTAGGGGATAAAATGGCGGGTCGTCATGGCAATAAAGGAATTATTTCTCGGATTCTTCCCATTGAAGATATGCCCTATTTACCCGATGGTACACCTATAGATATAGTTCTCAATCCTCTGGGTGTACCCTCTAGGATGAACGTAGGACAAGTATTTGAGTGTCTCCTCGGTTGGGCTGGGGAAAATCTGGGTATGAGATTTAAGATGATGCCTTTTGATGAAATGCACGGCAAAGAAGCCTCCAGAGAAACTGTCCACGGCAAAATCCGAGACGCTTCCCGTAAACACAATAAACAGTGGGTATTTGACGAAAATAATCCCGGGAAAATCAAGGTTTTTGATGGCAGGACAGGAGAAGCTTTTGACCGCCCTGTTACTGTTGGTAAAGCTTATATGCTCAAGCTGGTTCATCTAGTGGATGATAAGATTCACGCTCGTTCTACTGGTCCTTACTCTTTAGTAACGCAGCAGCCCTTGGGTGGTAAAGCACAACAAGGTGGTCAGCGTTTCGGAGAAATGGAAGTATGGGCCTTAGAAGCTTATGGCTCAGCTTACATCTTGCAAGAGTTGTTAACCGTTAAATCCGATGATATGCAAGGTAGAAATGAAGCTCTCAACGCCATCGTCAAAGGAAAACCCATTCCTCGTCCAGGAACTCCAGAATCTTTCAAAGTATTGATGCGTGAATTGCAATCTTTAGGATTAGATATTGCGGTTCATAAACTAGAAGCTTTAGAGGATGGTAGTAGTCAAGATATAGAGGTAAATCTGATGGCGGATAGTTCTCGTCGTACTCCCAACCGACCTACTTATGAAGCCTTGAGTAGAGAAAACATCCAAGAAGAAGCTTAAGTATTTTGCAACTTTGACGATAAGGGAATAGTGGCAACTCACAACTAAATTCTCTTATCCCCTGTGCCTAATTTCTAATGATAGATTCAGCAAAAGATGAGAAACCAACAAGAACAACGCTTTGATTATGTAAAAATCGGGGTTGCTTCTCCAGACAGAATTCGCCAATGGGGAGAAAGAACTCTCAATACCGGACAAGTTGTAGGAGAAGTTACTAAGCCAGAAACTATCAATTACAGAACTCTCAAGCCAGAAATGGATGGGCTATTTTGTGAGCGCATTTTTGGTCCAGCAAAAGACTGGGAATGTCACTGTGGGAAATATAAGAGAGTGCGTCATCGCGGAATTATTTGCGAACGCTGTGGAGTAGAGGTTACCGAATCTCGGGTACGTCGTCACCGTATGGGTTACATCAAACTGGCTGCACCAGTGACTCATGTTTGGTATCTCAAGGGAATTCCCAGTTATCTGAGTATCATTTTGGATATGCCTTTACGAGATGTAGAGCAAATCGTCTATTTCAACTCCTATGTGGTATTAGACCCTGGTAATGCCCAAAATCTCTCTAGTAAGCAACTATTAACTGAAGATCAATGGATTGAAATCGAGGAACAGCTTTATAGTGAAGACTCAGAACTAATTGGAGTAGAAGTTGGTATTGGTGCTGAGGCAATTCAGCGATTACTGGAAGAAGTAGAGCTAGAACCAGAAGCAGAAAAACTCAGAGAAGAAATTAATAATGCCAAAGGACAGAAAAGAGCGAAGTTAATCAAGCGGTTGCGAGTAATTGATAATTTCATCGCCACAGGAGCCCGTCCTGAATGGATGATTTTGACATTTATCCCGGTCATTCCTCCAGATTTGCGCCCCATGGTGCAGTTGGATGGGGGTAGATTTGCTACTTCTGACCTTAATGATTTGTATCGAAGAGTTATTAATCGCAACAATCGGTTAGCAAGATTGCAAGAAATTCTCGCACCAGAAATTATTGTCCGTAACGAAAAACGGATGCTGCAAGAAGCAGTAGATGCTTTAATTGATAACGGTCGTCGCGGTCGTACTGTTGTTGGGGCGAATAATCGTCCCCTCAAATCTCTATCTGACATTATTGAAGGGAAGCAAGGTCGTTTCCGACAAAACTTATTAGGGAAAAGGGTTGACTACTCAGGACGCTCTGTAATTGTCGTAGGACCTAAGTTGAAAATTTATCAATGTGGCTTGCCCAGAGAAATGGCGATCGAATTATTCCAACCCTTTGTAATCCATCGGTTGATTCAAAGTGGGATGGTCAACAATATTAAGGCAGCCAAAAAACTAATTCAACGAGGAGACCCCCAAGTATTTGAAGTCTTAAGAGAAGTAATTACAGGTCATCCTGTATTGCTCAACCGCGCTCCTACATTACACCGTCTGGGAATTCAAGCCTTTGAGCCAATTTTGGTAGAGGGAAGAGCCATTCAATTACATCCTCTAGTATGTCCAGCTTTTAACGCGGACTTTGACGGAGACCAAATGGCGGTTCACGTACCTTTATCTTTAGAGGCACAAGCAGAAGCGCGGTTATTGATGTTGGCCTGTCACAATATTTTATCTCCTGCAACAGGAAAACCTATTGTTGCTCCCTCTCAAGATATGGTTTTGGGCTGTTACTATTTAACCGCAGAAAATCCCCAGGCAACTAAAGGAGAAGGCAGACGCTTCGGCAGCATGGATGATGCACTTAAAGCTTTTGAGCAGGGACAACTGGATTTACACGCCTATGTCTGGTTGCGATATGACGGAGAAGTAGAAACAGCAGAAGCTGATAATGAGATTGTAGAACAAGAAGTGTTAACTGATGGTACTGTTGTCAAATACTACAAACAGCGATTCGTTAGAGAAACAGACACAGGAAAGAGGATTTCTCAATACATATATACTACAGTAGGTCGAATTATCTACAACAAAACAATTAAAGAAGCTCTTGAACCATCTGTGTAGTTACTAAAGCCAGTATTACCAAGTACGAATAGTTCAAAGCTCGATTAGTTAGGAACTTTAAAGAAAATCATCAGGGACTAATATGAAATTTTATAACCATATCGTCGATAAAGGTCGTCTCAAAAAATTAATTGCCTGGGCTTATACTGAGTATGGTTCGGCTCGGTGCGCTACTATGGCAGACTTGCTCAAAGAAATGGGCTTTCGTTATGCCACAAGAGCAGGGGTATCTATAAGTGTTGATGACCTCAAAGTTCCCCCTCAAAAACCTGAAATGTTGGAGGAAGCCGAACAAGAAATTAGGAGAACCGAAGAACGTTATGCCAAGGGTGAAATTACTGAAGTAGAGCGTTTCCAGAAAGTTATTGATACCTGGACTATCACTTCCGAAAATCTTAAAAATAAGGTGGTAACTAATTTTAAATCTACCGATCCGTTAAATTCAGTCTATATGATGGCGTTTAGTGGAGCAAGGGGTAACTTGTCCCAGGTACGTCAGCTAGTGGGAATGCGGGGTTTGATGGCCGATCCTCAAGGGGAAATCATCGACCTTCCCATTAAAACTAATTTCCGTGAAGGACTAACTGTGACGGAGTATATTATTTCTTCTTATGGTGCAAGGAAAGGTTTGGTAGATACGGCTCTTCGTACTGCGGACTCCGGCTATTTGACCCGTCGTTTAGTGGATGTTTCTCAAGATGTCATTGTCAGAGAAGTCGATTGCGGGACTCAAAGAGGAATCATTACTCAAGCGATGAAAGACGGCGATCGCACCTTGATTGCCCTTTCTGACCGATTATTAGGTAGGGTATTGGCAGAAGATGCTATTGACTCCGAAACAGGGAAGGTTATCGCTAAACGCAATCAAAACTTAAACGCAGATTTAGCCCAAGAAATTGGTCGTAAGTGTGAATCTGTGGTAGTGCGATCGCCTTTAACTTGTGAAGCTGCTCGTTCTGTGTGTCAAAAATGCTACGGCTGGAGTCTGGCTCACGGCAAAATGGTGGATATGGGAGAAGCAGTAGGAATTATTGCTGCTCAATCCATTGGTGAGCCTGGAACCCAATTAACCATGCGTACCTTCCACACAGGAGGGGTTTTTACTGGAGAAGTAGCCCGTCAAATCACAGCAGAAAAAGATTCTATTGTCAGATATGCTAAAGGCTTAAGTACCCGTAAAGTTAGAACTCGCCACGGGGACGAAAGAGAACAAGTTGAAAATGTTGGAGATTTGGTCTTAGAACCGATTAAAAAAGGTAAAAAAGTCTCTTATCCCCTTACAGTAGGGTCTTTAATTCACGTAGTTGATGGACAAGAAGTCAAAGCAGGTCAATTACTGGTAGAAGTAGCAAAAGCTAAAGTCCAAAAATCCACAGAAAAAGCCAATAAAGACGTAACTTCTGATTTAGCAGGGGAAGTTCTCTTTGCCGATTTAGTTCCTGATGAAAAAACCGACCGTCAAGGTAACACAACTAAAGTTGCTAAAAATGCCGGTTTGTTGTGGGTACTCTCAGGAGAAGTTTATAACTTACTTCCTGGTGCAGAACCCCTAGTTAGTAATGGCGATCGCGTATCTCCTGGAGATGTTTTAGCTCAAACTCGACTCACTTCCGCCAATGGTGGTGTGGTTAGAATGATTCCTGATAGTCGGGAAATTGAGATTGTAACTGCTTCCGTACTACTCGATCAAGCAGAAGTGAAAGTAGAAAGTGATGGTGGTAGAGAACAATACATGGTCTATACTGCCGATAACCAAAAGTTCTTGCTGAAAACTGCCCCTGGAACAAAAGTGCAGAATCACCAGATAGTAGCAGAATTAGTTGATGACCGCTACAAAACTGAAACTGGAGGCATTATTAAATATGCAGGGGTAGAAATCGGAAAAGGGGGACGGAAACAAGGATACGAAGTTACCAAAGGTGGAACTTTATTGTGGATTTCCGAAGAAAGCCATGAAGTCAATAAGGATATATCTCTACTAATAGTAGAAGACGGTGAATATGTCGAAGCTGGAACAGAAGTAGTAAAAGACATCTTTGCTCAATCCTCTGGGGTAGTAGAAGTGATCCAGAAAAACGATATTCTCCGCGAAATTATTATCAAACCAGGGGAACTCCACTTACTAGATGATATTGACCCCAAACTAGACGGACAACTCGTTCAACCAGGTGCAGAGATACTGCCAGGAGTTACAGTAGATGAACTCAAGTATGGAGAAATAGTTGACACAACCGAAGGACCTGCATTGCTGCTCCGTGGTGTAACAGAATACCAAATTTCCGACGAACCAGCCATTCCTTCCCAAGCTTCCATTAATAGTGAAGATGGTCGTAAAATTGAGTTGCGATCGGTTCAACGATTGTTCTACAAGGATGGAGAGCGAGTCAAATCTGTTAATGGAGTTTCTCTGCTCAGTACCCAATTAGTATTAGAAATAGATAGTGCTGATGAGCTAGAAGGACCTGCCAACTTAAGTGCGGATATCGAACTAAAATCGGATGAGTCAGACCTCGAAACTCAGCGTTTGCAGATGGTGATTTTAGAATCACTAGTCTTACGAAGGGATACAGATGCCGATCCCCATAGTGGAGAGATTGAAACCAGAATTTTAGTACAAGACGGTCAAGAAATTCCCAAAGGTGCAACTATAGCTAGTACTGAAATCAAGTGTAAATCGTCTGGACAAGTACGAGGCATTCGTGAAGGAGGGGAAGCGATCCGTCGTATCCTAATCGTTAGGGAATCCGATCGTGTTACCTACGAACTTGATGCGGGTAAGAGTCAATGTGAATGTCAAGAAGACGACCTACTAGTAGCTGGTATAGAGATTGTTCCGGGAGTACAACTAGAAGACTCAGGACAGGTTGTGGAAATGGTTGAACAGGAAGGGGGTAAAACCACTTTAGTCCTGCGTCATGCACGTCCCTATCGTGTATCTAGTGGTGCAGTTCTCCACATTGACAATGGTGACCTAGTTCAAAGGGGAGATAACCTTGTAATGCTGATTTATGAGCGTTCTAAAACTGGGGATATTATTCAAGGTTTACCCCGTATTGAGGAACTATTAGAAGCTCGTAAACCCAAAGAAAGTTGTATTTTGTGTCGTAAACCTGGTATCTCCCAAGTAGTTTACGAAGAAGGAGAAACTGTTGATATTAACGTAGAAGAAGAGGATGGTAACGTTGAGCCATATCATGTCAAACCCGGACAAAATGCCATAGTTGCTGATGGACAACAAGTAGAAGTTGGGGAAATGCTTACTGATGGACCTGCTAACCCCCACGAAATTTTAGAAGTCTTCTTTAATTACTACTTAGAAGAAAAAGGTTGTTACGAAGCTTCTCTAATTGGGTTTCAAGAAGCGCAAAACTTCTTAGTGGCTCAAGTGCAATCGGTCTATCAAAGTCAAGGCATTGACATTTCTGACAAACATATTGAAGTAATCGTGCGTCAAATGACTTCCAAGGTCAAAGTCGATGACGGCGGAGATACGGTGATGTTGCCAGGGGAATTGGTTGCTTTGCGAGAAATTGAGCAAATCAATGAAGCAATGGCTATTACTGGCGGTGAGCCTGCTAAATACACTCCTGTATTATTAGGTATTACCAAAGCTTCTTTAAATACAGATAGTTTCATTTCTGCTGCTTCTTTCCAAGAGACAACTAGGGTGCTAACTGAAGCTGCAATTGAGGGTAAATCCGACTGGCTCAGAGGACTCAAAGAAAACGTGATCATTGGTCGTTTGATTCCTGCGGGAACTGGGTTTAATACCCATGAAGAACCAGGAGTCAACAGAAACGATTTTGACTCTTCCAATTTACGCAATGCTCCTGTCTATGGTTACAACGGAGAATTGGATAGTAGTTTTCACCTGGGAGGAGAAGAGGCGGTTAGCAACTCAGAATCTCGGTCTTTAAGACCTTATAAAAGCTTAGGAGATGATGAGAACGTAATCTTAGATGACCAAACAGCAAGAGCTTATACTGGTCTAACTGAGGATGAAACTTCTGTTAATGGCAACAGTGGCAAAACCTCAGAAGAAGAAATTTGAAAATCATCACAATGTCTTAATTTGTGATGGACGACAAATAAATTGATCTAACTTAAATTAGAAGTGATAGGGAACATCGACAACTATAATCCCTATCACTTTTTTTAACTGGTGTTATTTTTTTTACCTCAAATCAGTATTCATACTAAATCCGAATTACATACTATGTTTATCCAAAAAATCGTTAAACCAAAAAATCGTTAAACCAAAAAATCGTTAAACCCTGTAGAGACGTAGCATGCTACGTCTCTACAACAAATGATTTATGGGGGTTTTAACAATCGGATTTAGTATCAGTTGACACTCAGCAAGCCAATAAATCAATCATCAAAAATAACTGTGAGCCATCAACATCAGCATCAAGGAAAATTTCCCGAGTCCAAGGCAACACCTCATGTTCATAGTGAAGAGTCCTTGAAGAGACTAATTAATCGTCTCTCTCGTATTGAGGGACATATCCGTGGTATAAAAACTATGATCCAAGAAAGTCGTTCTTGTTCGGAAGTATTAATTCAGCTTGCTGCGGTACGAGGGGGAATTGATCGTGTAGCGAGAATTATTTTAGATGAACATTTAGAAGAATGTATTGTTCGTGCTGCTAAAGAAGGAAATATTGATCTAGAAATTGAAGAGTTAAAAGCTGCTTTAGATCGTTTTTTACCTTCAAATAACTAGAGATTGATGAGGTTGAAAGATGTTTATGATTTCTCAAATAAATTTTTTTGGTGTCATTTCAAAGTTATTTTTATTGATTTTGTTCAGTAACACTCTGGGAGTGGAATTAGCCTGGGGGAGTGAACTTAAACAAGAAAGTGATTTCAATAACATAAAGGCACTAGGGGGTCACAGTTTCCCCTCATCCCAGAATAGATTAATTACTCAAAATCCTGATAGCTCCAAATCAGTATTAGAACAAGATATTTTAAAAGAGATAAATCGAGCTAGAACTAATCCTCAAGAGTATGGAGCTTGGTTAGAAAGCTTAAAGCAATATTATGATGGTATTATGCTCAAATTGCCAGGAGAAAGAGAGATTAGAACTAATCGCGGTCTAATGGTTCTAGAAGAAGCCATTATGTTTGTTAAAGAACAAAGCCCTCTTGATCCTCTTTCCTCCTCTGAAGATTTAGAAGTTAGTGCCAAACAACGAGTTACAGAGTTCACTAGTAATAGACAAAATAGAAACTTAGATAATATTAGCTATGGTAAAGTCACTCCAGAAGCCATAGTAATGCACTTAGTTGTAGATGAGGGTTTTCCCGATCGCCGTCACCGCTTTACAATCTTCAATCCCAATTATCGGTTTACTGGTATAGCTTGCCAAAATGATCCTAGATATGCTCAGGTATGCGCGATCGCATACGAGGTAGAGCAAAATGATATTGCCATAGAAAATCCTGCTTCAGAAGATACTCCTAAATCACCTAATGCTTCTGAACAAGTAGCAGAAAAACCAACCCAAGAACCCATCGTTATGGTTCAGGAAGAAACAGCAACCAATAATAAGCCTCAGTCTCAATCAAGAACAGATATTACAGAAGAAGACAAGAATTCCCCTGAAACTGAATCTGTCGAGTTACCTACTGATACAGAATTAGATTCTTCACCGCCATCTGTTTCTACCAATTCTATTCTGATTGAAAAAACGGAAAGAGGGGCTCTCGAACCAGGAGATAAAACAATTCCTAATGATGGTAGTTTTTATGATTCTTATCCATTAGAAGGGAAAGCAGGAGATTCTTTTGTTATTACCTTAGAAAGCCAAGATTTCGACACTTTTTTAGCAGTTATGGATAAAGACGGCAATATCATACAACAAAACGATGATGTCAGCGATCAAAATAGTAATTCCCGTCTTAAGGTGACTCTTCCTTATGATGGAACATTCAATGTCATTGTTAATGCTTATGATGAGGGTGGTAAGGGTAAATATGTTCTTACTATCATAAAATAGAGGAAAAAGAGTAATTAATTAACTGGCAAATAATCTGGTATTGAGTTTATGATGTTGCATCTGCGCTAGATCAATAGTGGGAGTACAACTCCACATCTGGTCTAGATTAATTGATTGGGCTTTGTGATAGGTTAGTTCTATATCAGATGCTAGATTTAGCAATAACTGTTGAGCTTGAAGATGACCAATAACCCCTAAGCGAATTGCAGCACCTAATAACCCTGTGACGAAACTATGCAAAAAACCTAATATTGCATCCTGTTCTGAAATACCAGCAACTTGAGCTACCACTGCAAACACCACAGGATGTAAGCAATTAAATCTATTATGAGCTACATCTTGAGTTAAAGTTGCTAATTGCTCATTTTGCCAAGTAGAGTTAGCAATCATTAATAAAGCTCGTCCACTGTTTCTTTGGGTGATACGATTTTTGGCAATTAAAGTTTGAGCAAATAATCTTGTGTCTGCTAATCTTACTGCTGCGAGATCATTATGTTTGCTTCCTTTGTAGCTATAAATCAAAGCTACTAAATCACAACTTCCAATTTTATTTCTGAGTAATAGTTGTAAGAAAATTTGTAAATCTTCTGCGGAAGTAATTTGTTTGGTTTGAACTAGAAATTCTAAACCGTGGGAGAGAGTAAAAGAGCCAGAAGGGAAAAAAGAATCTGCTAACTGCATTAAAGCAAGTTTCTGAGAGACTTGATTGTCCTCACTGTCCAAAGCCTGGTTGACTGACAAAACTTGTATGACCTTTATGTAATCTGCCTTTCAACTATTCTAAGTTATATAAAAATGGCGACTAATAGATTGACGGCTCTACCGAACCTAGCTTGCAAGTTACGCCACGATCGCCGGGGTCAATCCATTGATATAGAAGAGTTACAGGGTAGCGATCGCCTTAGATAGATACTAAATGCAATAGAA